>JAEOSY010000236.1 GCA_016840125.1 Candidatus Helarchaeota archaeon
AAGATCGGGGGTTCAAATCCCCCCGAGCCTGTATTCTCATTTTATCTTATTTTTAAAAATTACTCTATTCGATTTCTTTCAGCATTTCTCGATATCGAAACGTTTGGTTTATAGAGACATGACGAGAATATAAATAACAATCAAACACATTTAATTACTGAAACATTTTAGGTGAATTTAACTCATGCCAAAAAGAATATTAAGAGTAGATATGAATAAACTTGAAGCGAAATTTGAAGATTTTCCAGCAGATTTCGCTGCGTTTGGTGGACGAGCTTTAACATCGAATATCGTAGCTAAGGAAGTTGATCCACATTGTCATCCTTTAGGGCCAAACAATAAACTAGTATTTGCACCTGGTCTTGTCACTGGGACAAAAGCTCCATCATCAGGACGGATTTCGGTTGGAGCGAAATCTCCTTTAACAGGCGGAATTAAGGAAGCAAATGCAGGAACTCCTTTCGCTCAGAGATTAGCAAGAATGCGAATAGCCGCTATCATAGTTGAGGGTAAACATGACGGGGATGAGTACTATACTCTCAAAGTCACGATGGATGGTGCTGAGTTTTTAAAAGCAGATAAATGGGTTGGTAAGGGATTATATGGCGTTTTTGAAGACATGTTCAAAGAATATGATATTAAAAAAGTGAGTATTTGTGGAGTAGGTATTGCTGCTGAGATATTAGGTGCCGCTTCAGGAGTTTGTTTTAATGATCCTGAAGGCCTAGCTAGTAGATATGCGGGAAGAGGTGGTCTTGGAGCAGTAATGGCGTCGAAAGGATTAAAATTTATTGTCGTAGATGAAACAGATGCTCCAGGAGTGGAAATCTTAAATCAAGAAGCATTCGATATGGGTGTAAAAAAATTAAGGGACGCATTAACAACTCATGATGTTACTAAACCTGGTGGAGCTTTGAATTCATATGGTACTAGTGTTTTAGTAAATATCATTAACGAGGCAGGAGGATTACCACAACGTAATTTTTCTTCAGGTCAAGATGATAGAGCAGAAAAAGTATCTGGAGAGGTCAAAGCTGAAGAGATCAAGAAAAGAGGCGGTAAAAGACCCCATTTCTGTAACCCAGGATGCATTATTCAATGCTCTGAGGTTTGGACTAAACCAGGAGGTAAGGATCCAGTCGGAGTATTAGAGTATGAAAGCGTATGGGCATTAGGTCCTAATTGTGGAATATATAATTTGGATGATATTGGAGAACTAAACAGGGCTTGTAATGATTTAGGATTAGATACCATTGAAGCTGGCGATTTCTTAGCAGTTGCAATGGAAGGAGGAATGGCTGAATTTGGAGATGGGAAGGGCGCACTTAAACTCTTGGATGAAATTAAAAAGAAAACCCCTACAGGACGAATTCTTGCCAATGGAACGGCATTCGTTGGTCAAGCTTTTGGTGTTACGAGAGTTCCAGTATCGAAAGGTCAGGGCTTTCCAGCATATGACCCAAGAGCAATAAAAGGCATTGGTGTAACTTATGCTACAACTCCAATGGGCGCGGATCATACAGCGGGATATGCTATTGCTACAGAAATTATGGGAGTTGGTGGTCAAGCAGATCCATTAGATCCCAAGAAATCAGAACTTTCACGTAATCTACAAATTGCGACGGCTGCAGTTGATGCTACGGGATATTGCTTGTTCATTGCTTTCGCAGTTTTAGACATTCCTGAGGGATTAGAAGGAGTTGTTGATACACTTAATGGAGTTTTAGGTAGCAGTCTTACTGTAGCTGATGTTCCAGGTTATGGATTGGGCATTATAAAAGTAGAAAGAGATTTCAATACAGCTGTTGGTTTTACCAAACACCATGATCGACTTCCCGAATTTATGAAAACTGAAAAGTTACCACCCCATAATGAAGTGTTCAACGTAACTGATGAAGAATTGGATAGAGTATGGGGAGAATAGTCTCGATACCATGACAATTCTTGTTAAAATCTTTGGTAACTTGCGAAACAAAGTCAAAAACAATGAAATCGATGGCCAATTACCATTAAACATACAAATCGAAGACGATGGAATTACATATATATCAGACATTTTGAAAAAATTCTCTATCGATGAAACAGAAACTAGCCATATATTTGTTAATGGAACTTACGCAGGATTTAAAAAAAAAGTAAAAGACGGTGATAGAGTTGGCCTATTTCCCAGAGATATGTGTCTTTTGTATAAATGGTACTTTACCAGAGAGGAAGATAATGAATAGTCAGGAGATTCACGCTACAGTCAAATTTTTTGCCAATTTAAGAGAATACGGACCGAATAAGGAATCAGTTACGGTTGCAATTGGAACAAAGATAAAGGATCTGGTAAGAACTTATAATATCCCTGAAGAGAACCGTTTGATAATTTTAGTCAATGGTAAACCCCATGCTACGCTAGAACAAAAAATCAAAGATAATGATGTTATTTCGATATTTCCCATGCTTGCTGGGGGTTAAAAA
>JAEOSY010000237.1 GCA_016840125.1 Candidatus Helarchaeota archaeon
GGAGATCGAGCGTGGCTCCAATCCACTGGACCCTAACGATCCCCTACTTACAACGGTATTGCTAGGAATGGTGATAATCGGAGGAACACTCGCGGGAGTCGCCGTGGCGGGGCTGCTACTGAAAGCCTCGCGAAAGGAGAAACCCGCTCCTATCAAAAAATCAGTCGTGAAGCTCGCCTAAAGAAAGCGAGAATTCTGAAAAAGATCTGTATGAGCAGTGTAGACGGCACCCAGTGGCGGATCCCGGGATCCAAAAAACCGATTTTAGACACCCCTTTTGATAAAGGAGCTAATATTTTTAAGCCCCCTGCCCTATGGCACTGTCTAGATTTACTAATAAGCCAGTTTTAGAGTGAATAGAAAAAATCGGTTTGCTCTCGGAGAAGATTTAGGGTTTCGGGAGAAAAGCCTTTTAGTAGGCACTGTCTAGATTTACTAAAAACTCAAACAATTTCCATAGCATTGAGATAACCCTCAAATTCTCGGTACTTCTCCTCTGTCACATGGATCATTACTAAGCCTGCATTCATATTATAAGAGGGGATAGGGGGTTGGCCGTAAAAAATTATGCTTTTTACCGGTGCGAGAAGGACGCAGGGGAGCGTTAGAAGGTCTTCCTCACCCTTAACGAAAATTTCAGTGCGTACTTGAGATTTATAAGCTCTCTCTATGACATCCCATGCTTCCGGAACAATATATCCCTGAGGATTGTTAATTTCTAGAGTTACATCTGCAGGAACATCAACAAATTCATCACTAGTCCTCAAAGTTTTACCATCAATTATTGCTACATTGAGCCTAACGCCCCTTTGGAGCAAGCTCCGAACACAGATATCGCCTACAGCTGCAATTATAGGTGGCCTTTTACTGTCAAGAAGTTTTACTGCCCTCTTTGTCGTGGATCTTTCATTACCTTCGAGTAAGAGTCCCAATGGTTTCTTTAAAATGACTCTAAGCTCCTCAGTCAAGCGTAAGATCTGCTTTCGTTTCTCCATTTACCTAACCTTAAGGGCATATTTGCCGACTTCGTGGATATTCAATTTATCTGCTATTGTTGAACCTTCGGGATTGACAATAATTACCAGTCCGGAGTAATCAGGGGAAAGCGTCGGTGTCTTACAGTTTAAACAAAGTTGTTTCTCTGGTTCAAGTCGATGACATGTTCTACAAGCTTTTTCTCGAATAGGACATTCCTCACTTATTAATTTTTTTTCTTCAATTATTGTTTACGCTTTTTCTTTTTTACTTTCCTAGCTTTTATCTTTTCTTCAGCCTCTTTCTTTTCTTCTTCAGTCTTTTCATATTTCTCTGGATGAAGTATTTTATCAATTTCTTCATCGATCCACTCTATTTTTCCAAGAAAGGGCTGACGCATCGTAAGACCAAGTTTTCCAGAGCGACTTCCACCCGTACCAATTGAAACTGCTACAATTCGAGCACGGACATGGTCACTAGCTTGGAGAACTTTCCCCGTCTCTTTACCTAATAAAGATGCGTTTTTTGCATTGAAGGTGATGAAATCATCTGTGACTTGAGAAACGTGACAGAGTCCATCCAATGGACCAAGACGAATAAAGACTCCAAAATCGACAACCTCGACAACCTCGCCCTCCACGAGTTCATATAAATCGGGTTTAAAGACTAGAATCTTGAATGTGATATTATGAAATGCCGCGCCATCACCAGGAAGTAATTTACCCACGCCAATATCAATAATTTCAATAACAGTAATGATATAACCCAAATCACCTGTTATTTTATCCTCATACTCTTTTCTAACCATGTCTAATGCTACTTGCTCTAAATCTTCGCGTGGGGCAAACCTGTGCGGTGGGATGCGAACAATATCACGTACGGTAATAATTTTAAACAATCTAAAACCTGCCTTAAATTCCTAGAACTTGCGCAATTCAATTTTAGTGGAGTTATACAAATTGATCCTATTAACCGTTTTAAATTTTTAGCCTTTATTTCTAGCATGAGTATTAATTTTTTAGGAAGGGATAATGCCGTCAATTGACAAGATCGCTTTTTTTCGAAGTGTTATAACTGGAATTTGATGTTCTCGCAATTTTTTTCGTAACTCTCGATCATTAGTCGCAACGATCCAATTTTTTTGTTGTTTAGCAAGGTGGATTATGATGTCATCTACATTTTTAGAAGGGGGATCTATGGGCTCATGTTTGAAGTGAGTGCACCGTTGAGCTAACTCAAGTGCAATCTTCACTTGCCTTTCATTTTTGAGAGAAACCTTTGCAATCTTATTTAATTCATCAAAAATCTCATCAATTACAATTAGTTCAAATTTTATGGAAATTATCCTCTCCAGCTCTTGAAAAATATCAATTCCAAATTGGGCTGGAATTAATAGAAAATTAGTGTCAAGTAATATCTTTAAGGTGATTGAAAGAAACCCTCCTCTAATCGCGAATTTTTTTTACTCTACGATTCCGAAACCAATTAGACGCCATCTTCCTGCTATTTGGCGGCTAATAGCAACCCTTTGACCAATAGCAGAACAAACAGGGCGCTTTAAAGTCATAGCAATTGTGTCCTTAGTTGCCTTTGTCACTACTCCAACAGTCATCGAGATGCCGACATTTAACATCAATGGCTCTTTTACTTTAATCTTCTCAGTTTTCATTAAATCTTCATATTTTTTCTTAACGCCAACGACTCTCTCTAAAAGAGTCACGTCTAAATTCAAATCGTTACGGGTCTCAGGTAAGGTTCCTGGAATTCCAGCAACATGCCCAATCAATCCATCAGCTTTTGTAAAAGATGGATCTAGAAGAGTACCAACTCCAATAAGCCCACCCGAACTGGCTTTTTCCAAAGCAATATTTCCCCCCGCATGTAAACTCGTAATGCTAGTGGTAAGAGGTTCGTAGCCCGTTTCCAATTTCAATCCGGGACGAATTTCGATCTCGTCATCGATCTTCAGCTCCCCCTCACTGATCGTGACCCCTATAACACCTCCAACCAAATCATCAATAGTTGCTCCTGGCTTATTTACATCGAACGACCGGGCAACAAACATGCGGGCGGGCTTTGAAATATCACGTGGAGGTGTAGGGATATTTTTTTCAAGGGCTTGGATTAATACATCTAAATTTGCCTTATGGATAGCTGAAATAGGAATAATTGGCGCATTTTCAGCAAAAGTTCCTCCGATAAACGCCTGTATATCATGGAATTGTTTTGTTGCTTCCTTAACTGTGCGTAATTCCACTTTATTTTGGGCAATGACAAGGTTCTTTTTTTCAGCAATCTTTAGTGCTTCTAAATGCTCCCTAGTTTGAGGTTGCGGGCAGTCTTCATTAACAGAGACTACAAGGCACGCACCATCCATTATGAAGGAGCCGGATATCATGGTTGCCATAAGAATTTCATGACCGGGGGCATCAACGAACGAAATTCGGCGTAATAATTCCAACTCGGCTCCACAATTTGGGCATTGATTATCTTTACATAAACTAGCCGTAGTATAACATTCGGGTTCTTCGCAAGAAGGGCATTTCAATAATTCAGCATCAGCATACCCTAATTTAATGGAGATCCCACGCTTCATTTCTTCAGAGTGGCGATCAGTCCATTCTCCACTTAAGGCTTGGACTATTGTTGTCTTTCCATGATCCACATGTCCAACGATACCGATATTTATCTCGCTTTGACGTTTCTTTGCTGTTGCCAAAAATTCATATCCTCCAAGCTTATCTCTTAATCCATTTTAATGGGAAATAGAACTTTCTTCTCTTCTTTCTTCTCCACTTTTTCCTTTTCCTCAAATAGCGGCTTAGTTCCCCATTTAACTACTTTAAGATTAACTTGAATAATTTCATCGCCGATCAGATTACCTCGAATCATTTTACGCGAGCGTAAACCCTTCCGTTTCGGTTTATAACAGGGCCCCTTGGAAATAAAAATTTTCTTTCGCACACCCCCATGCACATCAAACCGCATTGGGAACCCATCAGAATCACTCCCTCCCATAATTTGAAATTCATAACCAGGAAAGCCGAACGGATTTCCTACTAAGACGTCACCCATCTTATTTCCGAGTAAGTTCCGAAATTTTGCGTCATCTATTTCAATTTGACGTGTTTTCCCTATTTTCGGGTCTGCAATGACTAATCTAACACCTGCTTCTTCTTTTGACAATAGATAATCACCTAATAGTGTATTTAATTATTTTAACTCATTATACATTCTATATAATTTTTTTCTATAAAAATTTACAATCCCCAAAATTTCTTGGTCTGTCTTTTTATTTCCGCAAGTTCCTCAAGGATTTCTCGGTCGTCGGAGGTTAATTCTTTTTTAAATTTCTCCTTAATTAATTTAAAATCATGTTCTGGAATGTTTATATAAAAAATTTCATCCTTAATTTCTTTGATATTTCTCCCAACGACTCCTCCTGCTACGGACATTGCCACTTCTTGATTTTTATTGGCTTGGGAGATGGCTTCGCTCTTATCTTGAAGCTGGCGAATTACTCCTATTACTTTCCCCTCTTTGTTTATTATCTTTGTTTTTGGCTTGATAACACCCCCAAGCACCCGAATACCAATGACCGCGGGCTCAGAGCGGCGGAAGATGTACCGTGGTAGGAAAAGAATCTTACCAGGCTTAATAACCTTATCATATTCAATGGTTTTGAATTCCTCCTCTTTTTTCTTCAGCCACTCAAGATAGTCTTCGATTAAACGATAGATGACATCACTTTCGAAGATTTTTATTTCTTGATTAAAGGCTTCCTCCTTCGCATCCGGGAGGATTTTTGTATGGAATGCCAAAATGACTGCAGTGAGCGGATCACTTTCTTTTACAACTGCGGCTTCAACAACGTCTCGTTTTGAAATAAACCCCACATCTGCTTTTCTGATCTGAATCTTTTCTTCTCTGAGAAAATCTATCAATGCCTCAAGAGAGCCCAAGGTGTCTGCCTTTAAGATGATTCCGGACGAGTCGGTGTCGATTCGAATACTTTTAATTTCGGATTCAATTGCTTTAATAGCCGCCTCTTGTTTTTGAGGCGTATTGGCAACGATAACAGGACCGCCTGCAATGGCATCCTCAAGATTCGGTGCTGCAATTTTTATTCCAGCCGCAGCTGAAACCTTTTTGATTGCGGAAAATTTCTCACGTGGGTCTCTAATTTCATCCAGCGGTTTTGGAACGAGTAAAGCTCTAATTTTAGTTTGAATTGCATTTTTTAATCCTCCTACGATGATATTATCACCCTGTTTGATGACACCGTCATAAAGAATTGTATCGATAGTAATACCTAAACCAGGTTCCTCTCTTACCTCTAGAACTACCCCCTTTCCTGCACCTTTCGAAGTTTTCAGGCGATGCTGTAAATATTGCATGGTTAATCCTGCGAGAACCATCAGGAGTTCCGGAATACCTTCGCCTGTTTTAGCACTCGTTGGAACAATCGCAATAGTTTTCGTAAAATCCTCTACCCTATCATATCTATCAGCAAAATATCCCTCTTCTGAGAGAGTACCCATTATTTCATAAAGCCGATTGTCTAATGTCGTTTGTACAGCGGGGATTTGATGATTGAATGATTCAAGAAATGATGGCGCATGATATTTCCACCCTGGAACGCGATCTATTTTATTAGCTGCAATTAAAAAGGGTGTTTTTCGTTCACGGAGGATTCTGAGTGATTCGAACGTCTGCTCTAGGCAACCCTCATTGGCGTCAATAACAAGTATAGCGATATCTGAAACTGCACCCCCACGGCGCCGTAAATTAATAAAGGCTGAATGTCCGGGCGTATCAATAACGAGTAACCCTTTAATGGTTTGTAAATCAATTCCTGTTTTTTTAATTAAAGTTCCACAAATTTCGTTTATTGTTTCGACGGGTAAAAAACTCGCCCCAATATGTTGAGTAATCCCAGCGGCTTCTCGGCGTTGGACCCCGGTACCTCTTATTTTATCAAGGATACTGGTTTTTCCATGATCAATATGACCTAGAACCGATACGATAGGTTGGCGAATTGACATCATCAGCACTCCTAAGTTGAATCTGTAAATTAAATATAAGATGATAATTTATAAATTAAAAAAAAAACTGTGGAGATATTAAGTAAAAAAGAATTTAAAGATATCTTTGGTCTGATCCGCGAACTTTGGGAAAAATTCATTAAATAGATCAAGAGATCGGGTAACTTTCGAATAGTAGATAATAAAAAATTGTTCATTTTCAATTGAAACACTTTTAAATAGAATAAAACCGTCTTTTACATCCACAGTAATCTTCAATGGTTTTATCTCTCTCTCTTTCATTACTAAATACATATAAAGCGATTGAGTGGATATACTCTGACAAAGAAAGGCGCTTAATTCATTACTCGCATATTCTGCTAATAAATAGCCGTTCTGATTTAACAAAATAACTGCATTCGCTTTAATCTTTTTAGCGAACTCGGATAAGAGGCTAGAAAGAACTTCTGCCTTTGTGGAGAGGCGTACCAATCCACTGGAGAAAGCTTTTGTTAGCGACCACTCATCATAAATTGAGGTCTCAAAGAAATCAACTTGAAAATCCTCAGATCCTTCCATAAACAGATCCCGTAGAATTTTTATATTTTTACGAATTTCTGGGGTATCTCTTATATCAGGATCTACTTTGTTCAGAAGGATGATAATTGGAACCTTTAACTTTAGTTCATTAGTAAAGAGCTCGAGTATTTTTTGATAATAATCCAAAGCCAAATCATAGGTTTTAGGTTCCTTAATATCAATAGCATACAAAAATAAATCAGTTTCCTCAAAGAAGATTTCTTTCTTCAGATATCCCTTTCTATAGGCTTCTTGACCGCCTAAATCCCATGCGGACACCGTATAACCGAAAATTTTGAATATAGATCTCTCAATGCCCTTTGTTGGTGTTAACCCGCCTAATAGGCTGTATTTTCTTTCTAAAGTAAGTAGTATCGATGTTTTTCCCACATTCTCTAATCCAACTATCATTATTTTAAGTGCTTCACGAGACATTTCGATTAACTCTCAATTTTTGAGTTTAAAAGAGGTATTAGGGTGGATTTATTGCTCATTCTAAAAATATTTTTCAAGGTAATAAATAACTTTCAATATAATCAATGAATCTAATTAATCTATTTTAATGTGGTGTTTAACGCATGGAGGAATGTCTTGTCTTTTTAAAACCCGATGCAGTTCTTAGACGGTGTATTGGAGCGGCAATCTTACAAGAATTTCTTAAAAATGATGATAAATTTTCCATTGTGGCGTTTAAGGAAATTCAAGTGAGCGAAGAATTGGCTCAAGAACATTATAAGGAGCATAAAGAGAAGTATTTTTTCCCATGGTTAGTTAAATCAATACGCTCGGCGCCAGTTTTAGCAATGATTGTACGTGGTCCAATTCAACAAATTCGAGATTTTCTAGGAGCAACTTTTGTGCAAAAAGCAGAAGCAAACACAATCCGGGGGAAATATGGTATTTGGGGTGGTGTGAATTCAGTTCATGCCTCGGATTGCGCCGAAAGCGGGATTCGCGAACTCGAGCTTTGGAATACGATGGTACAATTAGAAAAAGACGCAGAGGCCTCCGAGAAAATACAATCATATATTAATATATGGTCTCAGGACTTAAACAAGGAGAATACCCTGAAAATACGCGAGCTATGTGAGAAATTAGCGGAAAATAAAACAACTAAGGAACAGATATATTCAGAACTCGCAAATTTATTAAAATTAGAATGCCCGGAAATAGAGGATAAAACGATTGAGCATTTTACCACAATTATCATTGAAAATATTTTAATTTAAAATAATTATTCCTGCTTTTTTTCAACGATTGTCATTATCGGAGAAAAACCCAGCTTTTCAGAATAATACTTAAGATGAGCCAAATTACTATTTAAGAGGTAGATCCTTATCTGATCTACATTTATTTCATTGAAATGATCAACCATTGCATTAATTAGCCTAGTCATTATACCCATTTTTCGGTAGGCTTCTTCAACATAGATTAACTTTATATTACCGGTAGTTTCTTGTGTTTCTTCTGTTAATGTTTCCGAAAAAGCTAACCCCGCTACCTTTTTCTTCTCGTTATCAAAGGCAACTAGTGTGTGATATTGCGGAAAACGGTTTCTAACCTTGAAAAACTTTTTACTCTCTTCTAAATCGAATTTCCGATTGTAAAATTCACACAAGTGCTTGTAAACTTCGATAGCTGAACCCAAATCGGATATTTTGAATTTTCTAATTTGAATTGGGATTTTAGACTTCATTTTTATCCTCTCCACAATGTGGAACTCGAACTTTAAAAATTATCGCATCGATGATTATTCAAGAAGTAGGATGATATGGATATTGATTAGAGAATTACTTTCCTTTCTGATGGAATTTTGTCCATTTTAATTTTCGTGGATTTCTTCTAAATTTTAATCGTGACTTATAGCACTTACTGGTGCAAAAATACATGACGGATCCATCTTTACGAACATACATACTTCCGGTGCCAGGTTCTATTTCTTTCCCACAGAACGTACAACTCCGTATTTTGACCAACTTGAAAACAACTCCTAGACTTTAACTTAAGGTGCTTTTATTTTGCGGGCTTCTCGTTCAGTTTCTCGAAGTGTGATGACATCTTCAATCCGTACGGGACCCTTTATATTCCGTGTCAGAATTCGCCCCTTATCACGGCCTGATAAAATCCTCACTTTTACTTGAGTAATTTCACCCGTAGTTCCAGTTCGGCCAATGAGTTGAATTACTTCGGCTTCTACGGCTTCTTCAACCTCGTATTCACTCATCTTTTCACCAACATTCCAAATTTTTAGAACTCAGCCAATTTAGTTGCCAGATCTTTAATTAGATCTTTTGCATCGCCTGCATCTAGAACTGCAACAGAGCTTGTATTCACGTCTATCCCTGAAATACGCCCTAACTTCTTCTTCGAGGTGGGAAACGTATATGGGATTTTCTTCTCATCACAGAGTAATGGAATATGCGCCGCAATTTGAGGTGGTTCTATATCGTTCGCAATTACTATCAGTTTTGCAATACCACGTTCAATCGCTTTTGTGGATTCGTTTATTCCACGTTTAACTTTCCCTGTATCACGAGCAATTTCAAGGGCTTCTAAGGATTTCGTATTAAGTTCTTCAGGAATATCCTTATTAACATACATTGGTTTAGACATTGACTAATACCTCCTAAAGCTTTACTTTTTTCATTGGTATCGAAAAAAATTGCCAAGAAATGCTTAAATCATGGCATTTCATTTTAGGTAAATATTTAGAACTAACTTGGAAGGTACCTATTAAAATGCTTTGTTTTTTCTAACTACCCGAAGTCTGACTGGGGAATTTTATTTCAATAAATGCTCTGGTTGTACTCCGTATTCGCTGAGAATGGTTTCATAGTACTCTACCTTTTTAGACTTCAAAGCGCTAATACAGCTCTTTTTAATATTTTCTGAATCAAACAATGCTATTACACAACCTCCCCCACCGGCACCAGTTAATTTTGCTCCCAATGCACCATTTGATATGAGAACTTCAACTAAATCATCAAGCTCCTTTCGAGAAACACCTAAAACTTGTAAAAGTTGTTGATTGTAATTTAATAAATGTCCCAACATCTGTAAACTTATGTAGCGAAGATTAGTTACTGTTTCTAATGAAATAGCATCAATGGCTTTGAAGATATGCTTGATAATTGAGGTATGGGTTTCATATAATTTCTTCACTTTTTCTACTTGAACTTTTGTTGAACGTGAAATACCACTATTTACGATGAGGAGCGGGATTTCATGGGGGTGTTCTATTCGTGAAATCTTTCCTTTTCTAAATAATATTGCTCCTCCATAAGTTGCGATGCTATTATCAATTCCTGAAGGAGTACCATGAGTGAATTTTTCTCCCTCATAAGCAAGTGATGAAATTTCATCAAGACCCAGTTTTAAATCATATATATTATCTAATGCTGTAGCAGTAGCGACTGAAATCGCTGCAGAAGACCCAAGCCCAACTCCAATTGGAATCTCGGACCAAACTTTAATATCAAGCCCGTTTTTTAACTGGTATTTGTTATACATAGTCCTTACTATTTGCCATATTGGAATTATTTGCTTATTTTTTGGATTTTGAGAAATATCAGAAATTGTTTCTTGGATGTTAAAATCTTTTAAGTAAACAGTAAATGATGAATCTGATTTTGCTTGAATTTTAGTACGTGCTCGAAGATTGATAGCAATAACTACAGCTGAAGCACCATAAACAACGGCATGTTCACCTGTCAAAATACATTTTCCTGGTGCGGAAGCAAGACTTTCTTTGAAAATGAAAAATACTATCCTAGACTTCTAAATTTACTAATATCATTTAATAGATTGGTATAAGTTAATAGCATTCGTCGACAGCAGTAGCGCGTAAGACCTAAATCATCAAGAACGTCCTTGTGGTTTTCCCCTTGCTTGGTTCGTTGCTCGAAGGGCTCTGCTTTATCAGCAATGACCTTACCGCAAGTGAAACAGCGAATCGGTATAATCATGATTCAAACACTCCTAAATTATCGATAACTTTTTTGTTTTCTAGTCCGGGCTGAAGGTCCTCCAAACTTTTTGGGTTCAGACCTTCGAGAGTCCCCAACCAGCATAGTTCGATCATACGAAATGAATTTACTTCTCAATTGAGGATTTTGAAAAAATTTATCAAGCGCACGTGCAATTGCAATTCTCACAGCTAATGCTTGCCCCATGAACCCGCCTGATTTCACTCTAACCTTAATATCAACTTTTTTTCGGAATTTGTCCCCTACGATTATTAGAGGTTCTAAAATAGTTAGGCGCGCCAGTTCTGGCTCCCAAAGCTCGATAGGAACGCCGTTTATTCGGATTTTTCCTTTACCCTCTTTTATAACTGCCCTCGCAATAGCAGTCTTTCTTTTACCTGAAGTTAAAATCAATTTTGCCATTTTTCAACCCTATTTAATGTTTAAATCCAATTTCTCTCGCTAATTCGCCAATTTCCATAAATGTTCCTTTTAATTGGTCAATCGAAATTTCGGAAAATGTTTCTAAATTTGCTTCATCAACCTCAAGTTCTTCTGGAATCCCAAAATAAACTTTTAATCGCCTATATGCAACTTTGCCACGATTTTTTTTCCATGGTAACATTCCACGGATCGTTCTACGAACAAACAGATGGGGCGTTTTAAACCAAAAAGGTCCCTTGATAGGGTTATAATGAGTACGAATGTTCTGTCGTTCCTTGTATTGTTCAATTAATTTCCTTCTTTTACCTGAAACAATCGCTTTCTCGGCGTTCACGACGGTGATATGTTCGCCTAGCAGCAACATTTTAGCAACTTTAGACGCTAAGCGCCCCAAGATTAATCCATCTGCATTAATAATTCGCGGTTTCAATTATCATCCCGTCCTAAGTGATTAATTTTACCTTAGATCCTGTTGGATTTTTCTTTAGGAGATCTTCAATTAGCACAAATTCGGCTCCCGCTTTCACTATTTTCTTTCTCGCTTTTTTTGAACAAGCAAATGCAGCAATTATTACTGGATGAGTTAATTCACCTGAAGAAAGGATCTTCCCTGGTACGAGGATGGTAACCTTTTCTTCAGCAAATACATTTATTTTACTCAGATTCACTACTATCTGATTAGACCTTGACTTTTGGAGGAATTCACTAACATTTCGCCAAAATCTTCTTTTTGTTTTATCTAACGCACGAATTAAGCGCCTCTTGCGTGGATCTGTAGCTCTAAGTGTATTTGCCATAATTTCACCTGCTATATTGTTTCCAAACTTTCGATAAGGTTTGTAATTTTATTTTTAAGGATTTGGCAAGCTGTGCTCACAGTTTTCTCAATTGAAAGAGCACCACTTGATTCAATTGTAAAAATAAATTTTGTTGAATCCCAATTCACTTTTATAGCCTTTTCAGGTTCTGTCTCACACGCTTCCTCACATGCCTTACAAAAATTACAGCTCATGGCATTTGAAATTTGAATCTGATCATTTTTGAATGACAAAATGTTTCGAGGACAGGCATCGACACATTTTTTGCATTTTTCACATTTTTCATAGTCGATTCGAATGAGTGGAAGATATTTATACGCAACTGTCGAGACTGGTTGCCATTTGGCATGGGTTTCTCCAATTCCGAGTCTACCATATGCTTCGAGCACAACTCGTTGCCCTTTAACTAGTTCAACAATTGGGATTTTTGGATTGACTGGAACAATTTGTGGATCTTCTGGTTCGAGATCCGCTGCAACTACCGTTACTGGTCCTTCAGAAGCTTCCTTATTAATTGTAAAAGCAACTTGACACTGTGAACATCCATCCCCTTCACATCCACATTGACTTGGTAAAACATAAGTTTCTAAACCTGTCTTCAAGGGAATCAATCCCAAGCGGTGTGCAATAATTTCATCGTATAGGGGGCTATTATTTTCAACGATCCACACATCTTCAATCGCAAGAGCGGGTACTTCGGCTATCATTATCCGACGTAATGAGTTTGCGAGGGAGGGATCAATCCCTTCTATTATCATTTTGATGAAACTTTCTCTTTTTTCGAGGACAGATATTTTCATGCTTTTTAATCATCTCTTTTGGAATAAATTACTTAAACGCGACGTCCTCTGCGACCACCAGGTCTTCGGGTACCATCGTGTGGAACTGGCGTCACCTCTTCAATTCGCCCTATCCGTAACCCCGCTCGCGCTAAGGCACGAATTGCTGCTTGAGCACCAGGTCCTGGGGTTTTAGGACCGTGCCCCCCCGGCGCGCGCACTTTAATATGGATTGCAGTCACACCCTTTTCACGAGCTTCATTTGCCGCTCGGAACGCCGCCTGCATTGCCGCATAAGGTGTCGCTTCGTCCCGGTCTGCACGCACAATCATCCCGCCGGAATAACGAGCAATTGTCTCAGCGCCTGATAAATCTGTAATATGAACAATTGTGTCATTATAAGAGCTAAATATATGTGCTATTCCCCATTTCGGCTTTTCAATTTTTTCTTTTCGCTCAGCCATTTTATTGCATACCTCTAAAGTTTTTCATCTTTTGATATATACGGGGGCTGTGTCTCTTCCGAGGTCATCTAACTCGAATAAAATTTTGGGAACTCTTCATCTATCAGCCATGTATCCGCATTATATCATTTCTTTCAATTAAACTTATATATCATTAGCGTCAATTTCAAATAACTTTAATAATTTAATAGCTCGCGTGTTTTAGGAGCTGATTCTGGGGATTCCAGCGGAATTCACTCTCGTTTCTAAATTATTTAATAGAATCACGAGCATCTATTTTGGTATTTCAAAGTTATTGAATTTTATAAAGATTATGTAATCTCCACTTATAGATTTATAGACCTTCAAAAGCTTTTCTGGTATATTAATACAATCTACTATTTCACGCTACAAGGGTAAAGTTGGAATTGTTGGATAGTTAGAATGGATCTAGGATATTCACCCTTCCATCACTCCCGTCTTAACTCCTGATACTGAAAATTCATTAGTATAAAAAAAAGATATGAGCAATACCGTTCTTACAAAGTTGGACAACCTCGGAGGGTTGCCAACTTATGCCAGCACACTTGCGTCTGCTGGCGGGTTGTACGGACTCCCGCCACCCACCGCATATAGCGATGGGGGAATGTTGTTTGAACGGGGGGCGATGCGAATGTTCCGCGCCGCGTTGAGGTCGGCATCCAATTGGAATGGAACCGCCTTCCCGTTTCTTTTATACCCGCACTTGGAGTTAGTGTATTTGAATATCTTGCCCTGCCGCGCCTTCCTGCGCTCCGCTTTCGTTTCCCCGATATGTCCGCAATACGAGCAGCGGCTAGAGGTATGCTTCGCATTCACCCACTCCACGAAGATACCCTTGCGGGGGGCGAGCTCAGCGATGCGCGCTTGGATCTGCCCAAATTGGTGAGGCGACGCTTAAAATTCGGGATATACCCGTCTGTCGTCCTGCCCAAAGGGAATACTCTGCTTCTGGAAGTGCGGCAGCTTCAACCACACACGCGGTTTTTCCCCAGTTTTTAATATTCAGCTCTTTTAGATTTAAATTATACTTCTTGAGAATGTGACGGATTGTTCCCCTTAGCTTGCTCTTGGGGAGGGTGCGATCCTACCGAAAGAGGTTTTCGGTTTCCGAAAGAAAGTTTCGTTCACCGCAAGGAATTTTCGGTTTCGCAAGAGATTTGCCTTCCTGATCGCAAGAGTCTGACGATTCCTAACTGCAAGAAAATAAGACTTGCTCCCGGTTTGGTGAGGTCTATCTTTCTTAGATTTTCAAGACATAATGGGGAATCAGCCGTACCATGATGTCACCAAATCCAAGTTCCACCGTTCGAAGAACAACACCCTTTCCCCTGTAATCAAACTCCATCTCACGCACATCCGAACAAATTTTGTTCCCAACGTCAGTTTGCATATCTAAGATAAAATAGCGCTGGTTCTTAATCTCTATGACTTCTAATACATTAATAAAATCTTTGAAGGCGTACCCTCCACCATGGGGTATGATATTTGCATTTAATAATCGATCCATTATGCCAAGTTTTTCTGCGCGCTTGTAAAACCCCAAGGCTTCTATTGTTTCCTCAGTAATATTATCTAGTCCCTTCATTAAAAAAGCGGGTAGATCTGCCCGTAATGCAATAGGGAGCATTTGTGCATTTGGGTCTTTAACATTTTGACACCCTAAAAGTAATGTGTTATGATCCAGCAAACCCTGATGGGTAATATTTGCGATTGTATGATATTTGCCAAAAATTGTTTCAGCAACTAGCTCTCTTTTCCTTTTCGCGAAATCATCCGCATATTGATAGAATTTTAAATAGTCATCAGCGTCAGAATCTAATAATACATGGACCTTACCTAGAGTTGTTTCTACTTCCTTTGATTTCTCTTTCAAAGTGTCACTTCTATCTAAATATAACCCCATCCCTTTTTCAGTTTCGCCCCGTAATTCTGAAACTGATCCATGAATAATAAAAGCATAGTCTGGGATAAATACATCCATTGATCGTCTCACAACTTTAAAAAGATCAATAAAATGATTGCCTTTGTAGAGATCCCAATCTATTGCTACATCGTCTACAAACAGCTCTTTCTTTGCGGCATGGATGCGCTCAATTAACTCCGCTGGTTCTGGTAATTCGTTCAAACCCCCCACTAACATACCACAGGCATTGGGCTTGGAATCCAGAACTATAAATTTTTCATTTCCCGAACCCCATTGCAGTTTCCCCCCGTAACCGAACCCAGCTTTCCAACGTGCGAGATTTCGGGTTACAGTTTCATCAGGCGTTGAAATAAATGTGGCATTCGGCTCCATATCGAACTTTTCTTGGACTAGATGGATTTTTGCTAAGCCATATTTCATGTTCTCTCGCGCTAAGTACGCCGCGCCATCAGCCATTCCAGTTGAAAAGTAATGGGATTTGGCTCGCTTTAAAAGGCTGGGTTTATCTAAACTTTCGAGTTCAATCATCATTCTAAGCCTCGTAGGATTCTATCAATTGTATTTGAGTATTCAAATCCTTTAAATAATTTTCAATAATTCCTGAATTTAGTTTCACAAATCCTTTTGCTACTCCACTATAAAAATGGGGGATTTGTGTGAGACGCCACTCCAGTTTTTTGAACATGCATTCAAATCCTTGGTTTCTTAGCGCACATGATAAAAGAGCCCTCAATAACCCAATCGGTCCGAATAGATCCATTCCATCCGCATCAAAAACCACCTTTGCTTCTATTGATCTAGGTTTTTGATGAGCAAATTGCCTACTATGCGTTAAAATACTATTTTTAATATTGTTTATCAGATCTTGCTTAATATTTTTTTCAATGAGTAATTTTTCGGCAATTTGGGCGCTTAATTCATTATGATTTTCTCGTTTTGACTTATACTCTATGTCATGCAATAAGATGGCAATTTTTATAATATCCCAATCACCCTGCATCTCTTCATTGACCACTGAGGCATATTTCAAAACCCTTTCAACATGGGGCCATCCATGCAAAATATCTTGTACCATTTCTTTTTTAGCGAATTGCTCAATTTCATTGATTCTATCTTTCAAATTAAGCATGAGTATCCTCCAAATTTAAATTAATCCAATATTGACCGTTCAGCTCCGTTTCACCTGTATCAATATTTATTTTCTCAATTTCAACAAAGCCATCCCTATAAAAATTGATCACGTTAAAAGAATTTCCCTTTGTATCCAGAATTTCTTTTGAGGAAAGTGTGCCACAAGAAGATAAAATAGTATCCTCTATTTGCAGTGAAAATGATATATGATCATGTCCAACTAGAATGAGATGAATATGATTATCGGGGTCCGTAAAAAATTTTAATACATTACCCGAATCACTTAGCATCGAATCAAATTTCGTTTGTGGATGCGGAATTACGTTATGATAGAACGTTACTACATTCACTTTATTATTTGGTTTTTGTTTGAAGAATGAAATAGTTTCACCTACTCGTCTTCGACCTATATTACCATTATTTACAGCAGCATCGACTGAATTAATCCCTATTACTCTTATTTTGTCATTTTCATAGTAGGGCTCTAAGGGGCCAATCATTTTCGGAAATAATTCCCAGCCAATCGTCTTTAGATCGTTATTTCCTGGGATGATAATTTTTGGATGTTCAATTTCTTTGAGCTTAATAAATGCTTTCTTGTACTCTGCAAACCTATTGGAGTGTGTCAAATCTCCTGAATGTACTACGAGATCTGCATCAATTTCATTTATTAGCTTGATCGCCTTCTGATACTTCTTCTCATAAAAATTATTCGGCGAGATATGTGTGTTTGCAATGTGTATTATTTTTAAAAGTAGATTATGGTCAGAGTTAAACTCGTTCGGGTGGAATACTCTATTGATATATCTCCCTCTTTTAATTTTTGTTCCATCCATCAATTTTTTTGTTGTAAATGTGATTGCTTTATTGAAAACATCTACGATGGTGTAGGAAAATAACTCTTTATAACGAGTTTTATTACAGCAAAATGTTCCAGAATTAAAAATAACAAGTTCCCCATCCCCATTAGTACATGAATATACATTGGAAATATGGCGATGTCCATTCATCACTAGGTCAATATTTGTATCGAATATCATTTTAATAGCATCACCACCATCAATAATTGCCGATCTTTCACGTCCTGTTAACGGAATTGGGATTAGTTGATGATGAAAACAAAGAACTCTAATTTTATCTGAACTGTTTAAAAAAATCTCCCTACTCTTTTCAATTGTTTTTCTCCCAATCCTCCCTGAATCTTGATCTGGAATTGAACTGTCAATTCCGAGGATAAGGAGATCATTGTCTTCTACCTCAAATGTTCGCCCTTGAAAAAATTCTTCAAAAAGCAGATAACCAACGTTTCTCGCATCGTGATTTCCAGGTATAATGTAAAAATTCTCGTTCATGATAGGTTCCAAACAGTCTAGTGCATATTCATAGTTTAAGTACGTTCCATCACTTGTTAAATCGCCCAAATGGATGAGATAATCTATTTTTCTAATCTTGCTAATTTCTTCTAATCCTTTTTGGAATATTTTTGGATTAAACATTTCTCCTTTTGTTATATGCGTGTCTGAAAGTATCACGAGCCGTTTTGGAATCCCGCCCGTTGGGATTTCCTTGATTTTCCTTTTATATCGGCTGTAGTGGGGGAAATATTTTTTTGGGATTTTCATTTTCTCCACTTAAGATTTTACTCACTTAATGAAAACTAGAAACCTTCACCATATTTAGTATTTTCAGCTCTTCATATACATTTGAGAAAAAAAAAGAAATTAGGTAAGATCCTCAATCTTAATCGTCTTTCGTTTGAACTCGCCTTTATTTTCACCCTTTGTCAACTTCGGTAATTTATCAATGATTTCCTCAATTTTCGAGGAAATTAAGGCATTTAATTTCTTCATTAGTTCGGGTTTCGCATCACCTGCGATCCTTATTCCCTTTTCTTTGAGGTATGCCATAACTTTTATTAATCTAACACATTCAAGTTCCATTCTTCTCAACTCTAATTTGGTGGATTCGGATTTTTTTTTTTTAAATTACATTTCATATTTTCTATATCATTATTAAAGCGACTTACTTTATTCCATGTTTTTACAGTAATTCGAGGAGTATAATGAATGTAAGTATAGTTCCTCTAAAGATTTAAAAATTTGGGGATGGAATTTATGCCTAAATAATTTGTTATTTTTTCTTTTTCTTACCCTTATTCGCTTTTTTCTTCTTACCTTTCTTTCCCATATTTTAATCTCCTTCTATTTTGTTTTTTGCGCTTTATTTGCTGAGTGTAACTCAAAATCTTTCTTGAAAACTTTAAAGTCGGTCTAGCTATCCTGAAATGTTTATCTAATTCGATTTTATAACTATCGACTGGTTTAAAAAATTTCCCATCCCTTTTTAGCCTTGCTTTTGATTAGATCTTCTCTAATTTTAATTCTTAAAGATCTCAAAAAATAGAACGTAGTTTAAAATTAATTGGGATTTTCTACAACAACTGGAATTCTCTTATTTTTTAGGTATTAGATCCCCCTTTTATGGCATTTTAAGAGAATAACAACCTCAACAGATAGTTAGAGATCAAGAAACAAAAGTGATATTGATGAAATTTCGATTGGTTTAAGAGTGCAAATAATGAACCCAGAACTTTGGTATATTTTACTTAACCATCAAAAACCACGCTTTTGTGAATAATTATCGCATGTTACAAATATTCACTATTCAGCTTAGTGATTGAGAATGTTTCAATAACAAAAATCTCGAGTCTGCATCAAGCAGAATTCAATTCCTCATGAGTTTTCATATTAAAAAATTGAAAATTTTTTAGGGAAATTTGCTCTCTTTTAATTTAATTTTTGAAAATCTGAAGGATTTCATTCTAGTTTTGCTTTTTTAAAGATGATGGGAGGGTTAGAAGATTTGATTTAAACAAAATTTCCAATACGATACAATTAACAAGTAATATGCAGTCGGAGTTCTTTGTATCCTCGCAAATTAGAAAACCGTAAGGTATATAAATCTCGATCTAAACTTAACAAAATCGGTGTATATTAAAAAATTCATGAAAAATAATTGTGTGAGGTGAAAAAGATGGACACAACAGCCAAAAATAATAAAAAAATGAAGGATGAAGAACGGAAGTTGAACTTGGCAAAGGCAATAGCAAATCTGGAAAATACTCCTTTCGAGAAGAAGGAGTTAGCAAATTTTAGACAAAAATTGAAGAAATTATCAAAGGCGGGGATAACTAAAGACAATTTAGATAAAATAGTCAACAATCTCATTATGAGCAAGTCATTTAAAGGAAAATTTTTGAAAAGTAATTTTCGCAGATTGTCGAGATTGCTAGCTGAGTACGGTTTAGAGGTTAAAGTGAAAGAACCCCAACTACCTCGACAAAGCGAAAGTCCAGAAACCTATGGTTACAGATTTCCCCATATGGCTGTTGATCCCGAGGGGCACTGGGTCGCCCAAGCAGCAGACATAGGGACGCGGGGGGCATACAATGTGGAGATCTATGAATTAAAAGATCAAGGTGTATCACACTCGCATGTATTAAATTTCACTATCAAAGGCGATAAACACTTCATCTCACAGAATGACCGCATCAAAGGACTAGCCTTCAACCAAGACGGAACTACACTATGGATATCTGCCGGGAGTAGGCCACCCCAGGGACCCTTTAAGACCTGGCTCATTAAATTTGATACTGGTGATTGGAGCTACGAGATCTTCGGACCGATCCAGCCCTATCACTACTTCGACGGGTTCTACAGTAGGGCGCACTTCAATAATCTCTGTACAATTACAGAGGATGGGCGAGAAAAAATCCTTGCCCCTGTCCCTTCTTATTCGAGAGTGTTGGGATTGTTTGATCCAGCCGATCCCACTGGATACGATCCATGGCTGATTGAAGCTCAACCTGATGGTCGCCCTAACTTCTTCATTCGCTTCACTGATAGCGCTATTGTGAATAATCGGATCTATGCTGCAGGGTGGGCTGAGAACGCCGCTACGGATGGAATTGCGAATCCTCGGGCTGCAATGGTAGTGATTAACAAAAATAGTCACTCCGTAGAATACGGACCCTACTATGTTCCAAGTATGATGGGGCGCTTCGACTACATAACCGGGAAGATCTGGCCACTTAAAATCCGTCCAGATACTAATGGAATCGGGGCTTACTTAATTGCAGAGAAATTGGCTCCCACAAGAATAGGGTTAGATCACCCTGATCATTCAGGCTATGCCTATATCAACTGTCAAACTAATGAGATCCAGGTGAGGGATAAATTCCCTCATAAGATGTCTGAAACATTACTTCAAGAGATACGCGATGTGGTTCAGTTCGGAGATAACGTGTATGTTCTGCGGTTCAAACGGGATACCCGTTACAATTCCATAAATAGTCTAATCCGACTCGACGATAATCTCTATCTGACTGACGCGATCAATTCACTTCCTGAGGATTGGTGGAACCGGGTGTATGCTGAATCACACCCAACCAATAATAATGATGTTATTATAAGTGCAGTGCGTACGATTTATCACCCAAATCTTCCGAGCGGGCTAATCGCGTTATGGAAAGCATTTTGAGTATCTTTTTAGGAGATTATTCTCCTCTTTATTTAGTGATTTCAAATGAATTTCAAATATAATGAAGCAACGATTGTTGATCTTGCCCGCTATTTTAATCAGGAATTAACCGCTTTAGCCCCCATCCGATTGAAACAGGATAATAAATTGGTGGATTCTGTTAGAGAAAGGGCTATTGAAAAGATGAATGGTGCTCCAACTCTCAAAGACTCCAAATTATTCTATGTTGGGTCCGTTGATTTTATGGTCATAACAAAAGAAGGGCAAAATAAATTCGCCATCCTTGAATCAAATGGCGGTTCCTCAAGGGGACTTCTTTCACTTAGCTTAGAGCAGGTGGAATTGATATTTCGAGCATACAAACAAGCGATTGATGAGTGTTCAACGAGCTCAAGACGGTTTATCCTTATAGGAAGGATGCCAATTGATAACCTTTATCAAGAGAAAATCATGCTCATGGAGTTTCTCAAGCAAGAATATCACTCTGAGGGTTTGAAAGTCGGTATTTACACACCCCTCACTTATAATTCAGTTCAAGCACAATTACATGATATTGTTTTACTTGTAGCAGATTACGGAACACTCCTAAAAGAACTCTCATACCGAGAAAAACAAGTCTTTTATAAAGATGAACCCGTAGATCTTCTTATAGGCGATGGCATTGCACGGCGTTTTCCCATCCTTGGCTCCGCTGTAAAAAAAAATTGGAGGGTTTTAAAAACCGGTATTGTAAATCCTATATATCATATTACGGATGATAAGTTCAATACTTATCTAGCTGAATACTTCGGACGTAACATTTTAGATGAATACAATGTCCATCATCTCAAATTTGGAAAAGTTTCAACTCGGGAGCAGCTAAAAGGTATTTTAGACAAAAAATCTTCTGACGGAAATCTAATCATTAAACCTTTCGGAGGGTCAGGGGGTGCAGGTATATTACCTATTCTAAAAAATATCACTAAAAACGAAATTTCAAAGATGGTAGATCAATCAATCGCTGAATTCCATCAAAAATTTATGGATCATCGAGACCCTTTCCCATATACTATCCAAGAGATGGCAAAGTTCAATTTAATTAGTTGGCACGGCTCAAAACGAACATTTGACTTGCGAATTTATGTCGCACAACTCAAAGGGGAATTGATCCCTATAGGGGGTGAAGCGCGCATTGCAAGGGCACCCTTTACAGGAGCATTGGAAAAAAATGAGTTTGTTGTTAATATCTGTGGTGAGTGGGGCGTTGAGTTCGAACGCGCTTATGCACTCTCTCGAAATGCGCTTCAAACTCTTAAAATGTCAGAGGATGATCTAATTGATATTTTTTGTGCATCATCTCAATTATTTCGCATAATTTGTGAAAAATACCATCAAATAACTTCATTTAACCAATGGGATACCTTTTTATAAGGATGTCCGTTAACAACTAAATCGAGATCTTGAGAAGGGCGTACTTACCCATCTCTCTAATACAGTCATAATTTAATCCTAAGCCTAGTTTATTTATCCTTGAGATACCAATTAATAAAATTATTCTTCTTAAACTACATCTCTAACATCCGCGGTGCAAAGAAAAGGTTCGAGATCCATTGAGTAGAATGGACATAAAACCATTAAGTTTTTATATCCTGGCTACCGCTAGCTTTAATGTAGATTTAACTGAAAGAATCTACATTAACCTGATTGAGGGAGAACGATGGCAAAAGAAAAGAATGTAATAACCAAGACTGCCTTGCGTAGATTGATGAAAAATGAGGGTGCAGCGGACATAGTTGCACTGGACGCAGTTTTTGCACTTCAAGACTATTTAACTGATACAGTGATTGAAGTAACCAAAAAAGCACTCGCTCTAGCAAAACATGCTAAACGGAAAACCATAAACAAAGCAGATGTCAAATTAGCACTATGAATTAAAAAATAAACACCCCTCTTTTTTTTCAGATTGTTATAACCTTCATTAGAGACTGATAAATTTTAATAAGTTATTAGATAAAGAGAATAAAAGGGGATACAAAAATGTATTTAGAAAATGTATTTAGCGAAATTAATAAAGCTAAAGGCAGTATTATAGAATCTCTCAGAGAGCTTGTTCAGATTCCTAGTATATCCGCTCAAAATAAGGGGGTGGAATGTGCGGATATATTGATTTCTCTGATTAAAAGGGAGATTGGATTTAGTACTAAAAAAATTGAGACTCCTGGGTACCCAATCGTACATGCAGAAAAAATTGTAGATGCTCCGATAACTCTGCTCTTTTATAATCATTATGATGTCCAAGATCCATCACCTTTAGAAAAATGGGTTTCCCGTCCTTTTGAATTGACCATAAAAGGTGATATTTTGTATGGAAGAGGTGTCTCGGACAATAAGGGAAACCTCATCGCGCGGATTTTGGCAATCAAAATTTACCAATCAATTTTCGGAGACCTACCTTTAAATATTAAATTGATCGTTGAAGGTGAAGAGGAAGTGGGGTCCCCTCATCTTCCTGATTTCACCAGGAATTATCCTGAACTGATAGAAGGCGATTTTTGTATCTGGGAGAGCGGTCATAGGAACGCATCCCATCAACAACAAGTATGGTTAGGTGTAAAAGGTGTCCTATATTTAGATCTAGAAGTAACAACCGCAAAACGGGATATTCATTCTAGTTGGGGGGGGGTCGTTGCCAACCCTGCGTGGACCCTTATTTGGGCACTACATTCCATGAAGAATAACGTTCAAGAAGTCCTAATTGACAATTTTTATGAGGAGGTTATCCCTCCATCGGAGAGCGATCTTCAGCTTTTGGAAAATATCCCCCTTGACGAAAAAATGTATGAAGACGACTTTGGGATAGATAATTTCATGGTTTCTGGAGCAAAACTAAAAGAAGATTACTATTTTAAACCCAATCTCAATATTGATGGCTTGGACAGTGGTTATCAAGGTAGAGGTGCAAAAACTATTATCCCTGCTACAGCAAAGGCCAAAGTTGAGTTTCGGCTAGTCCCAAATCAAACCCCCGATGATATATTAATGAAGTTTCGGACCCATCTGCAAAATCTTGGGTATAGTAATGTCCAAATCACCTCACATCAGGGGTACCCTCCAGCACGAACTCCTGTAACTTCCCCCTACTTAAAAACAATTTGCGATGCGGGTGAACTTGTCTATAATAAACCAATAGTTATCCATCCAACAAAAGCTGGAAGTGGTCCAATGTATTTGTTTATCAAAAACATGGATTGTTTTGCCTTTGGTTGCGGTCATCCTCAAAGTCACAACCATTCCCCAAATGAGAATATCCTCCTCAGTGATTTAGAGCAAAATATGAAACACTTAGCTGCAATTTTTCATACATTTAACGAGAATTGAGCTATAATTGGAGATTTTACAAAAGGTAGAGCTCTTCGTTGGAAGTTTACCACCTCGGTTCTGATCCCCAAAACCGCGAGAGGTCGATAAATTTGGTAAACCATTTTCGAAAAAAGTTTACAAACCTCGTAAAGAATTTTCTAGAAAGAAGTTTACAAGCTCGAAAATAGTTTACGAATCCTGTAAACAATTTTCCAAACTCTCGCCCTGTATACTTACGACACATCGCCCCCAATGGCATTTACGGAGCGTTGGAAATAGGTTTATGAAAAATGTTTACGTATGTTAGGAAAAAAGTTTACGAAAGCCTTCGAGCAATACCCCACTTTGGTTTTTCAATTCTTTCTTGTTTCTCAGCCATTTTTAATCCATCTTTACTAATATGTTCTTTCTAATTTCTGTTAAACCTCTTCTGAAGGATGGGAAGTATGTGTTGGGTGATTGGGGTTAGCTAATGGGGAACTCGGTGAGAAGGTTATTTCATCCTCTTCTTTGCGGAGAACGATATGGGAAGGTGATGTTACACGAGTTCCAGTTATAGCGATGTGACCATGAGCAATGAACTGACGGGCTTGATCCAGTGTCGCTGCTAATCCTTTATTAACAACAAGGGTCTGAAGGCGCCGCTCTAAGAGATCCTCCAACGTTAAACTGAGTACATCATCTAATGATGCAGTTGCCGGGAGAATTCCAAGGCGACTTAATTTATTCATTAATTCTGTTTGCTTTTTTGCTGCTTCCTCAGGATTTAGAGCGAGTAAGTTTTTAGCAGTATGTCGAAAATCTTCAATTTTTGTTCTTGCTTTCCAAATTTCCTTTTTATTGCGCAATCCGTACCTTCCCAGAATTCTAAGTTCTGATTCTAGGCGATCTTTTTGCCATGGATGTTTAGGTGTTCTGTATTTCTTGTGCTGCTTTCTTGGATCACCCATATAATCAACTCCACATCTACTTCTTCTTTTGTTGTTTCAGTTTTCGTCGATGAACCCCTACAATCTGGCCGCCTCGACCTGTAGATTTGGTTCTCTGCCCGCGCACTTTTAAGCCGAGCTGATGTCGAATCCCTTTTAAACTTCTTGTACGTTTCATCATGTCAATATCACTCTTATGTATTAACATGAGCTTAGAGCCAATTGCATGCATGTCCTTTCCTGATTTAAAGTCCTTTTGTCGATTTACCAAATAACCAGGAAATTCTTCAGGTGGCTCTTCTATTAATTCCTCAATCTTTTTAACATCTCTATCAGCTAGGAAGCCTAAGCGCTGGTTAGGGTTGATGTCAGCATATTTTGTGAGAATACCCGCAAATCTAACACCAATACCTTTAATTTTAGTCAATGCTTGCGGAACTGATAGGTTTCCATCAAGATCTGTGTGGGCTACTCTAATGATGTGTCGAAATTTCATCATAAATCACTCATATTCGCATCTAAATAGGCTCAATTCTTAAATAGACCTTTTTTAATAAGCAAACAACTTTGAATTAGGAATTTCGGTATTGCTATTTCAAAGTTAAGGAATTTTATAAAGATTTTGTATATTTTTCCAAAGAGTGGAGTTATAAAAATGTATTGATTATTGCTTACTCTCATCGAGAATGGAGCTGGGATTATTGGGTGAGGATATCACGCTTTTTGTAAAATCTTACTTGAAATTTTTTCAAAGGCATCATTTACTTGTGTTCCATCTTTCGCAGAGGTTTCAAAGTATGCCGCATTCAATTCATCAGCTGACTCTTGTGCTTGATCTTTAGATATTTTTCGAATATCCGTTAAATCAATTTTATTTGCAAGAAGAATTCTAGGAATATCGCCACTGAACTTAATAAGATCTTTAAACCATGCTGGAATGGACTCAAACGTTGTGGCCCGAGTGCAATCGAATACTAGAATACATCCTTGGGCGCCTTTGTAATATAAGTGCCGGACATCGCGCCACTTTGCCTGACCTGCTATATCCCAAAGTAATAATTTAACACTATTATTATCCAATTTTAATTCTTTAATAACAATATTCGTACCTAATGTCGGTTTGTATTCAGCTTGAAATGTCTTTTCCGCGAATCTTGCAATTAAGGACGTTTTACCTACGGCACCATCGCCGATGACTACTATTTTAAAGACAAATTTTCGCTCTTTTGCCATTTTAAATCTCTCCTAATCATCTTTCTTAATATGAAATTCGCAATATTCGTCTCCCTTTGATTCGCAGGTAATTTCCTGTACAAGATAATGATAACCTGTTGATTCTTCTTTTATTTTTGCGAGGGCTCCACTAATCACGTGACATGACGGTTTTTCTGAAATAAGCCCCTTACATACTGGATTGTTCTTTATTTTAACAATGCTCTCATTGTTATCCTTTTGGACCGTCCAGATACCGCCAATCCAATTTTTTAATTTTTCCACAACTTCTTGTAAAGAAAAACCGAAAGGTGTGAGATAGATCGCAAATTTTCGCCCTGATTCATATAAGATTGCATCTGTCCCGTGTCCTAAGAGGTCTTGCATAGAATTAATTAATGCTTTAAACGTATCATATGATACAACTTGCTCGATCGAGGGCGCTGGTATATCTTTATTGACATATTCATCAAGCCCCGCAAATCTTAAGACAGAGTTCTTGCCATCGCGTCCCATAATCTCGTGAAGCGCAGTCAACAGCGCTGAAAACACGATCATCCGAATTTCCTTGGGTTCATCCATACTCAGAGACAAATCTTTGCTCAACCGCCGATCTATCAAATCTAAAGGATTACTTTGATACAATTCGTTCGAATTGAAAAACATTAAAGTGTTTCCTTACAAACTCTAAACGCAAGTTTATTTTTGTCTGTTTTGGTTTTAGATGTAAAATATTAATTTTATATTTAATTTGAGTCAAAAATCAAACGAGCGTTGTCAATCAGCAACCTGAAGCTTTTTTACCTCAATTAATTGAAGGATTTTTGTCTAGTTTTAATTGCTGGCTATTATTGATTTACAAACTATAGGTATGATGATAATTTTAATAATACAGTTCTTAACTTGATCTAAATCTGAATTTGAGGTGAATAAAGTTATTTCATTTATAAATTAAACATGAATATGTTTAAACATAAATGTGTATAATCCTGATATCATAACATTTTTTAAGACTTTATCTAGAACAGAGCTTAAGCAATATTCTTTTTTAAAAAATGAAGGGTTAAGCGATATGCGTATTGCGATGTTCTCCGAAGTTCCAACGTTCAATCCAGCCTTACCAAATGGTATAAGTTCTTTTATAGAAGCAACCACACAACAAATGGCAAAGTTAGGGCATGATGTACATATTTACGATCCCGCCTTGTTTATTGGACAGAAAAAGGAAGTAAAACTCAGGGAGAACCTGACTAAGCATAATATCTTTTCAATTGGTGTTGGTGCCTATAAAGGCTTCAGAACAGCACTTCCATTCGGAACTGTTTTTAAACGATTAAAGGTGAAATATGATATAATTCATGCCCATGGTCCTATCAATGGTCTAGCTGCTTCCGCGATAGGAAAGTTTAACAATATCACCAAAATTGTTCATTACCATACTCCTGGAAACCACTACTCTCATTACGCCCCATGGTTCACACCCCTACGCTATAATACCATTGTTAATCTCCTAGAGAAATTGGTCTATAATAGCTATGACCTTGTTTTAACTCCCGCTAATAAGATTCGAAAGGATTTGGTCGAACGTGGGTTTGATGCGCATAAACTCTTCGTACTTCCGAATTGTGTAAATATAGAAGCATATCGCAATTGTATTTCGGAAGATCGAATTCAAACACTTAAAGATAAGTACAACTTAAATGGGAAAAAAATTGTGCTCTATGTGGGACGGATGAGTCCTGAAAAACGTATTCCTGATATTATTAATTTAGCGCCACGCATTGTAAAGGAAGATCCTGATACCCACTTTCTTTTAGTTGGTAAAGGACCGTATTTAGACCATTACCGTTCACTTGCAAGAAGAATCGCCCCTAAGTGTGTGACTTTGCCAGGCTACATTGATGATTATGATCTTTCCAATATTCTAGAAATGAGCTCCATTGGAGTTATCTTCGTTGACGGTGCCCAAGTGTTTGATATTACTTTATTGAATTATTGGTCCAATAATCTCGCAGTTTGCGCCCGCCGTGCTGGAGGGATGGGTGATGTTATATCCCACAATGATAATGGGATCTTGTTTAACAAACCCTCAGAAGCTTATTATCACTTAGTCAATCTGGTTCAAGATGACAAACTTTGCAGACAATTAGGGCAAAGGGGTTTTGAAACAGTAAAGAAAAAATACACTGCGAAAGTTGTGACTGAGCAATTATTGAAATATTATAAATTAGCTGCTGAAAAATATCATGTGAGGGGAAAATCAGTTCTCAAACATTTCTTGAGGTTTTTTAAGAAGAAGTAATTATATTGGAGAAATGTTATGAGAATTGCAATGATTTCCGAAGTCCCTACATTTAATCCCATTCTCCCGAATGGGGTCTCTGCCTTCATTGAAGCAACGTCCAAGGAACTAGTCCGATTAGGACACGAAGTTCACGTTTTTGAGCAACAACAATTCTTTGGGCAAAAAGGGAAGATACAAGTCCAAGATGGAATCTTTATTCATCGCCTTTTTTCACTTCCAATTTCAAAATATAAAAACTTTAGAGTTTGTTTTCCCCTTAAAACAATTTTCTTAGGAACTAAAGAGAAATTTGATATTATTCATGCCCACGGCCCGATAATAGGGATCGCAGCGACAGTTATGGGAAAAAGGCAGAACTGTGCAAAGCTCGTGACGTATCATACTCCAGGTGAAGAGTATCTAAATTATTTCCCTACTATTTTTGGTCCATTTAAATCTCGGTTCTTCATAGATTGGTATGAGAAAGCCGTTTATTGTAGTTTCGACCTGATTTTGACGCCCGCAGAAGTATGGAAACGAAAATTAATTCTAAAGGGATATAAAAAAGAGAGACTATTTGTTTTACCTAATTGTGTTAATATAAAGGCGAACCACAAGCGGATAACAGAGGAACGGATACAACAGCTTAAGGAGAAGTATAACTTAGATGGAAAAAAGATTGTGCTCTATGTCGGACGCATGAGCCCTGAAAAGCGAATTCCTGATATTATCAAAATCGCTCCACAAATAGTTAAAGAAGAACCCGATACACATTTTCTCCTTGTAGGGAAAGGGCCATATTTAAATTCATATCGAAAGCTAGCCCGTAAAATTGCTCCAAATGATGTAACGTTTACGGGATATGTTTCTGATGAGGACCTCTCAAATCTCTTGCACATGAGTCAGCTAGGTATAATCTTTGTAGCTGGCGCGCAGGTTTTTGATATAACTCTTCTGAATTATTGGTCAAATCATATGGCTGTCTGTGCGCGTCTCGCTGGGGGAATGGGGGATGTAATTACCCATAAAAAAAACGGAATGCTCTTTAGAAACACCTCTCAAGCCTCTAAACAGATCCTCACCCTACTTCAAGATGATAAATTATGTGAACAATTAGCAACTCAAGGTTATGAGACGGTGAAAAATAAATATTCGGTTGAGGCTGTTACCCAACAATTACTCAAATATTATCATATGGCTGCATACGAGTTTAATTACGATGATCGCAGCTCGTTTGGATATCTCTTAAACACTTTAAGATTTCGCTAAAGTTCTTTTGAATCTCGCTAATTAAACGACCTAATTTTGTAATTAAACTAAACGTCTTTTAATTCCTCGCGAGCTATAATTAAATTTTGTATTTCAGAGGTGCCGCCGCCAATCTGGAAAAATTTAGCATCCCGTAAATATCGCTCTACGGGATACTGATCTGTATATCCATCGCCCCCATGAATTTGAACGGCTTCCAGGGCAATCTCAACAGCGGATCTACTCGAAAAAGCTTTTGCCATGGATGCTTCCTTCGTAAAAATAGTATTTCGATTGGCTAATTTAGCGGCACTATAGGTCAATAAACGGGCCGCGCGGAGTTTAGTAGCCATATTGGCGATTTTTAGGCGAATTGCCTGAAAGGAAGCAATCGGCTTTCCAAATTGTATACGTGTTTTTGCATACTTTTTAGCGGCTTCTAGCGCCGCGAGCGAAATTCCATTGCATTCATTGCTTAAAGTGATCCGTTCAACATTAAATGTAGTCATTAGGATATGGAACCCCTTCCCTTCTTCGCCAATGATATTTGTTGTCGGAATTCGTGCTTCTTTAAAATTTAGAATCCCATTCTTGACACCATTTAACCCCAATAGACCATAGGGGTTCTCAATAGTAAACCCCGGTGTATCCCTCTCCACCAAGAGGACACTCATCCCTTGATGGGGGTCCAATTTTTCATCCGTCAAGCACCAGACTAAGTAGTAATCTGCAATTCCCGCGTTTGTAATAAACCGTTTGGACCCATTCAAGACGTACTCATCACCTTCTCGACGCGCAACTGTTTTTACACCTGCCGCATCAGATCCGGCACTCTCCTCTGTAATACAAATACTGCACAGTTTTTCCGCTATAGCTATCTTCTTCAAATATTTCTCTTTCTGTTCGGTACTACCATGTTTAAGGAGTGTATATCCATCCAAAATACAAGGCGTACGAGTCACAGACGCAGCGACATTCCGTTTCGATATTTCTTCAGTAATAATGCAATGAGCAATCATCCCCAATCCCGTTCCATTGTACTCTTTAGGAATTAGCGGACCATACAGACCCTTTTTACCCATCTTCTTGATTAGAGCAATTGGCAACTCTTTGGTCTGATTAATATCATCCTGAATGGGATCGAGTTCTTTTGCTAGAAAGTCAGAAACCTCTGCTTTCAGTGCAGATTCTTTCTCATTATAAAATAAGTCTTTCATAATAACACCC
>JAEOSY010000238.1 GCA_016840125.1 Candidatus Helarchaeota archaeon
AAAACTACAAGAACTTCAAAAAAGAATTGCAAAGTTTAAAAGAATTTTTCTGCAAAAATGAAATTAAAAAAAAAAATAAAAATTTAAGTCGGGGTCTTGCCTCGTGTAATTTCCTGAACTTTACCGTCTCTGATTCGTGCAACCCGATCCGCATATTTTATTAAGCTTTCATCATGAGTAACTACTATTATAGTAGTTCCCTGCTCCTTGTTGAGTCTCCGCAGCAATTTAACGATATCTTCCCCTGTCTTAGTATCTAAGTTCCCAGTAGGCTCGTCCGCAAAGACGACTTTCGGATTATTAATTAAAGCACGGGCAATTGCAACTCTTTGTTGTTCACCGCCACTTAACTCTCTCGGACGATGATCCTTTCGCTCTATTAGATCTACAAGTCGAAGGAGAGTTAGTGCTCTCTCTTCAATTATCTTACTTGATAATGAGGTCGGCCAAAGTGGCGCCTCCACATTTTCAATGGCTGTAAATTCACTAATCAGGTTAAAGTTTTGGAAAACAAATCCAACCCTTTCTCGCCGTATTTTAGGGAACATTGTCTCATCGATCATCCCGGTATCCAATCCATCCAGAATAATCCGACCAGTTGTCGGTGTATCCAATCCACTTAAAACATTAAGCAGCGTGGATTTTCCACTACCTGAAGGACCAATTATAACGAAAAATTCTCCCTTTTTAATTTTAATGTTTATTTTTTTAACAGCAATGATTATTTCAGAACCCCTGCGGTATTCTTTAGTAACGTCTTCTGCGATTACAACTTCCATTTCACTCATAATAGCCACCTCACAGTTTTCTTAATGCCTCCATTGGTCTGACTTTTAGCATTCGTCTCCAAGCTACGAAAACACCGAGAAATTGAACTCCTACAATAAGCAGAAATGTAATTAAAAATGGTAATGATTCGATTACAGCTGGATCAAGATTTAGATAATAGCCAATTCCCATGTAATGAATGATTATTTCAAGATCGATCAGGGCTGCTACTACACAAACGAGTATCAATTCTCCTAAGAAAAGCCATTTTATATCTCCAGAGGTCCAACCTAGACATCTTAGAGTTGCTACTTGTGTTTTCCGATATCCTGAAATTATCAAACCATAAAACAAAGCCATAATTGCAGTACCTGCTATTAAACCTAAGACTGGCAAAACAGCTCCTCCAGGTTTCATTGCGCCGTCTAAGAAAATTGACGTTGTTGCCATTAAAACTGCATAAATTGTCACGAAGATCCAGAATCTTTTTCCTGTTCTTATCGCTAAACGTAACGATTTCATCAAAATTCGGAATGTCATGTCTCATCACTTGATTTTTTTTTTTAATTTAAGTAATATCATCATTTGTGATTTTTAAGTTTTATAACACATAAATAGAGCTTTTAAATAAAAAAGTTGTAGTGAGAATTATGACGTATCGTGGTCCAAAAACAACGGTCGATGCAATCATTTTAGAACCAAACGGATCAATTATTTTAATAAAGCGGGGAGATCCTCCCTATCAAGATCAGTGGGCGCTTCCTGGCGGATTTGTAGAATTGGGTGAGAAGGTGGAAGATGCGGCAAAGCGAGAGGTTAAAGAAGAAACGAATTTACGTGTGGAAATTATCAAATTAGTTGGTGTCTACTCAGATCCAGAGAGAGATCCTCGTGGGCATACTATATCCATAGCATATCTTTGTAAGAGGGATAACCAAGGAGATGCTCTAAAAGGGGGAAGTGATGCGAACGAGGCGAAAGTTTTTCAAAGAAATACCTTACAGAAGTTAGAACTAGCCTTTGACCACAAAACTATCATAAGCGATGCTCTGGAAATTGCTGACCAAGAAAAATTATGGTGATGTTATGGATGATTTTGATTTAACTGGTTCAAATGCAGCTCTCGATGAAAGAATTACCCGGAGTTATTTTATCTGTGTTGAAAAATGCGATCAATATTCAGCCCGTACGAAGATCGAAGGGAAAAAAATAATGGGTAAGGAAGAGGGCGATTTGGTTATTGAGACTAGTTATCGCCCCTATATCATCGCTAAAGCGAGTTATCGGATTGTTTATTTACGACGGAATCGCTATGGAATGGATGTACAGTCGGATGTTGAGTCAGTGCAAGTTCTCAATCGTACCTTTATTAGTAGCGAAATTATTGATCGTAAAATTAAAGTGGATGCAATAGAGAAAATTATCGTCGAACGAGGGGATGAGACTGAACTTGACCAAGTGGGGAATCGAATAAAATACAAAGAAATACCCCCTCATAATAAAGTAGATTCTTCCTTTTATGAATCCCATAAAGATCAGATCGTTCGGCCCAAATTCGATGTCGGCGATGTGATCCAAAAGTTGCGGGATAAACTTGTCTCCCGCCCGAATGATGTGTCCCGATCAATCGAAGAAATTTTCACTGTAGATATTCAAGTCATTCTTCGCACATATTATATTGGGATTTTCAAAACGGATGCCAAGGAGAAAAAATTCCGGGTCGATAGCGTGACGGGTAAAGTAGATTCAATTTAATTTCCTTTATTTCTTAACCGGTCAACACCCTTCCCTGTAAATTTTATTTAAGAAAGTGCGATTCCATTCAAGATAAACGTAACACCTAAATAAATTAGAAAAGCTGCACATAAAACTAAAATTACGTGATAAACCCGATCATTAATCCACCTCTTTCCTTTAGCAATCATGCCCGAAATAAAAGTGTACCATGTAAAATCACTGAGAATATGCCCAATATAGAAGATTATGAGTCCAATCAAACCGAATTCAATAGGGACAACTGCCAAAGGTGGGAGTTCAGTGTAAATTAGACCAATCCCAATAGTGGCCCACCAAATAATCCAAAAGGGATTTGAAAGACTCAGGATTATACCATCTAAAATCGGTTTATATGTCTTTTTTTTATCCTCGGAAGACAACTGATTCAATTCTTTCTCAATAGAAATTTTTTTCACAAACACATCAATCAGCATCAGGGCTGCTAAGACACATAAAAGAATCCCACCTACGTAGCTGATTACTAGTTCTGCAACCATGGTCTGTAAAATTACATCTAATCCTAATAATAACCCAACTAAAAGAATGAATTCTATAATTGAATGCCCGAATATTACTAAAGGTCCCGTCTCCCATCCCCTCCGTGGCGTTTCTTTAATCACTGCTGTCATGACGGGACCTGGTGTAATCGCACCTGAGAAGCCAATCAAAAAAGAGTAAAACATGATTTGTAATAAGATAAGAATGTCCACTTTACCAGCTCAGCGAAATAAATCATGATCTGCCGGTCGAATCAACCGCAGCCCTTGTCCGTCTTTATTTTCATATTCATACCCTCGAATTAAAATAATTGGCATGCCCTCACCCGCCTCTCCCATGATCAATTCTGCAGCCGAAGCTAGTTCGTCGGCAATGGCAATCTGGGTTTTTTGTAATTCATAGCCAAAAAGATCAATTTGTCCCCGATAATTATAAATCTCCTGAATTCCAGCTACCCCTAATGCAACATTAATCGCCCCTCGCCTAAACGGGCGCCCGTGGGTATCTGAAATTATAATTGCAACATCTTTTTTAGTCCTTTGAAATATCTCAGTTCGGATCTCAGTAGCAGATTTATCTGGATTCTCTGGGAGCAGTGTAACTAAATCATTAGGTGAGTTTGAATTGTCAATCCCTGCATCGGCACAAATAAACCCAAGGTTTGTTTCTACAATGATCTTCCCATTTCCCTCAACCATTGCGGTTCTTAATACCTGTTTAGATTCTTCTAAAATCAATGACACTAAACGAGGATCTTTATTAATCCTCTTTGATATCTGAATCGCTTCCTCTATAATAGTAACTTTTTTTAGTTCCCGTACTCGCCCTTCAATTCGTGATATAACCGTCTGAGCAATTATAAAAATATCTGAATCCTGAATTTGTAACTTCATCTGAGCTAGTGAGTTGAGTAGTATCTCAACTATGTCATCTCCTTCTTGAATGATAGGGATTTTCTTTAATCCGATTATTTGAATCATTCTGATTCCCGTTCTTCTAAAATTTTTATTAATTTTTCAAGGTGGTATCTTGTGTTGACGTTAAAAAAAGTGTCTAGCTCAGGATCCATCACTTTTATCTCTGCAATTGGAAAATAATGCGCCCCTGGAATGTGATCGATAAATCCTTTCAGTCGAAAAGTCTTTTCAGTGATACTTTGTTCGAGCGCTTGGATTGCTGGGTCTCTCCCATAAATCGCACAAAGGGGCTCAATATACCCATTTGAGAATTGTGGGATGACCGCATTGCAGAGAGACCTTACATTTGAATAATAATCGTATATTAACTTAATAACTTCTGATTTAATAAGCGGCATATCA
>JAEOSY010000239.1 GCA_016840125.1 Candidatus Helarchaeota archaeon
CTGTTGCTGGTGCAGGTGGGGGGGTTGGAGCTGGTGGGGGGCTTTGAGCCGGTGGTGGGGTTGGAATTGCTGGGGGGCTTTGAACTGGTGGGGGCGCCGTTGCGATTGTAGGTTGTGGGAGGTTTGCAACTTTTGGGGTTACCACCGCCGTAGAGGATTCTTCAGGAACCGTCGGACGAAATTGTCCAACAATTTCCTCAATTTTACGGGAATCATCTCCGGCTGAGGGAGCAGCAATGGCCGCAGTTACGAGATCATCACGCTGTGTTTTGCTGAGCCCATAATAAGCATGTTGTACCACTTCTGCGGTAACCGTGTATTCTGCCAAGACATCGGCTTTGATCGTGTGTTGCCGTGTGAAAAGCGAAATAACCTTATCAAATTTAGCCTTCTCAGCAGGATCTGATTCGATCTTTAACCCATCAACGGTAACTACATCTTTCAATTTACGTCCGACAATAGAGGGGCCTATCTCATGTCCATAAGCTTTGAGACTTCTTGCGGCACGCATGGATCCCCTTCGCATCACTAATCCGGTGCTCGATCCCATCCATAACCAGAGTACTTTATGAATCTCATCCAGTATTGCAACTACGTTATCTTGCTTTAAATTTTCTGAGTTAAACGGTAATCTTGTTGACGCTCCGCTTGAGATTTCAAGCATAATTGCACATTTTGTAGTTTCACCCATTGTTTTCATCCTCATTTTTTTTCTTTTTCACTTTATTATTGCTACTAATTCATTAAAAAATTTATTTTTACGCCCATGCTACCTAGTTAATAACAAAACTAATAATTTATTAAAGAAAAAAGTAGTATAACGATTAAAAAATTTGGCTGGATGGAATAGAAATGGCTGTAGATTTAGGAACTGCAATCAATCAAATGATGCAAATGGATCCAAACATCACTGCCGTCACAGCGATCAATGCTAGTGGTGCAATAGTAATGCAGACCCAGAATTGGGATCTCACTCCCGATCTATCAACAATTATGGGTGTCTGGCAGGGTGGAGGCGGGAGTCTCAACATACAAGGAATTAAATACATTACTCTAGAGGCGACTCCTGAGAGATTAGTCGGGACTAACGTACAAGGGCAGGGTTCAATTGTAGGGATGAGTGCTGGAACTGGTAAAATAATCGCTTATGTTGCCCCACAAGGTGAACCTAGAGGTGCTTTACAAATAATGATTGAGGCAACACGAGGGCTTCAATTATAAAACGATTCCCTCTTTTTCTTTTTAATAACGATTTATAGGAAAATCTTTGATGTAGATTCGATGACTATTGACCCAAACCTCTTGAACCTAATTTGGTTATGAAAGAGATCTTGAGTAAGGATGAACTGCACAAAGATCCTAAAACTTACTTCGCCCCAGCAATTTTCACATCCGAAACGCAGAGTGAAGGTGAAACCACGTTGTATATTTCCCGATAATCAGTGCCTACCGCATAGACTTGTTTGAATAAGTCAATCATATTAATTCCTAACATGGTTTTTTTCAAGGAATGGGATATTTCTCCATTTTCGATTTTAAAGCCTAAACTAATTAACCCTGAGAAATCACCAGTTGCTATATTGGGGTGATCCCAGGTATAATAGATTAATATTCCCTTCTCTGTTTCAGAAATAAATGAATTCATATCTCCTTTTTCACCTAGTATTTGTAAATTGTTTATACTAATTGAAGGAACTGAACTATAAGCAGCTCTAGACGCGTTTCCTGTACTTTGACACCCCTCTTTACCGGCAGTATAGGAATTATATAAAAAATTGATTAATACACCCTTTGAAATAAGGGGAGTAACTTGTTTGGGAACGCCTTCCCCATCAAATTTCGAGGTCCCCAAACCCGCAGTATTGTTATTATTCATGAATAATCCATTATCGGTAATATTAAATAAATCTGAGCCAATTGATTCGTTTTTTAAATTGGTTAAGAAGGATCTTTTGTACTGGACGGACTCTGCATTAGTGGCAGCTCCAATAGCACTTGCAAATAACATTGCTGCAGCATAAGGATGTAAAATTACAGGATATGTTCCAGTTTCAATATTTTTTGCATGAAGACTCTTTATTGCTGTTTCGGCTGCGGATTTTCCGATAAAATCTGGGTCCATCTCTTTTAAAAACCGAGAAGCCTGAAATTCATATCCCGAACTCCTCTCGGTATTCTCTTTAGCGGTGACTTCAGCGGTAATTTGAATACCAGTCCCCGCTATATTCTCTTCTATCCGATTTGAATTAAGCAAATATTTTTCATACGTGTCGCAATCAAGTCCAACATTGATGGCATCTACTCGCTTTTCTAAATTTGCAGCAGTTGCAGTTCTTAAACAATAATCCAATGCCGTTTCGATGTCAATCTTTTCAATTTTTTCATCAAACATCCCTTTTACCTTGGGGTAAGAGCTAGGGTGTGGAAAATCTTGGAAATCAGGGTCGGGAATCCCTGTTTTACTGAGTTTTACTGCTGTTGTAACCATATTTTCTAATGATTTTAATTCAAAATCGGTTGAAAAAGAGAAACCAATAGAGCCTTTACGAACTATTCGAATCGAAATTCCATGATCATATGAGTCTTTGGCTACCTTTATAGATCCATTCTCAATTCCAGCTGAGATTAATCGCGCATTTGTTATAAAAACCTCTGCATGATCAATCCCACTACTCTCAGCCATTTTGAGACACTTTTTTCCATAAGCATTATAATCCATATTTGAAACCACCTTCAAAACTATTCTAGTCCTCCAACTATTACATCTCCCACGGCTAGGAAGGGACCTCCATCTGAAACTGGAGCGTTCTGTCCACCTTTTCCGCAATACCCCTCTGAGAACTCCAAGTCGCGTCCAATACCCAGAACATTATTTAATACTTCCAGAGTCATTCCAGATAAGGCAGCATCGCGCAGTAACTTCCTTTTTTCACCTCTTTCAATTGTATAAGCCTGTCTACACTTAAAAGTGAATGATCCTTTTGCGGGATCCGTATAACCATAGGTCCACCCTTCTAAAAAGAGTCCTTCCTTTACTTCCTCTAATAATTCTTCGGTTGTCCAAGAACCTGGCTGAAAAAAGGTATTAGACATCCGAACTAGAGGTAAAAAGCGATAATTCTGGGAACGGGCATTTCCTGTTGGTAGAGTCTTTAAACGACTCGCAGTTTCCAGACTATGCATGAAATTCTTTAAAACACCATTCTCTACCAAACTCTTCTTTCGGGAAGGGATTCCCTCATTATCATATGGATAGTATCCAAAATTACCTTCAAGTGTCGGATCATCAACTATAGTAACAGACTCCAACCCCACTTGTGTCCCAATTTTATCTACGAGGATTGATTCACCTGCAAGGACCGCATCTGCTTCGCATGCATGACCAAAAGCTTCATGGACAAAAACCCCTGTAAGACTTGGGTCCATGATTACTTTAAACTTACCTGCTTTAGCAGGTACTGCTTTTAATAATTTAATCGCTTTTTCGGCTGCCATTTTTCCTAAGTTCTGTGTTTTTTCAGATTCTGCCAGTTCGTATCCCCCCGTTCCTCCAATACTCTCGTAACCGCGCTGTCGGATTCCATTTTCAAAAGCATAATTTACACTCGCGATTCTAATGAAATTTACCCCTATTTCAAGGTGGGTTCCATATGAATTTAACAATACCTGATCTCCCACAAAGTCTAAATAAGCTGTATTTGTATTTACAATTCGAGCATCAAACTCTTTTGCTTGTTTATCCAACGATTTTGCGAGTTTAAGCTTTTCATCAATCGATACATCTAGAATTTTCTTTTTTTGAGGGAAAGAAATCTTCTTGTTATGGGCAGGTTGCTCAATAAGCTTGAATTTTACCTTTGCTCTTTGCCCGGTCACCTTCGCTATCTTTAATGCTGATTGCATGGCTTTTGTAATTGATTCTTTGTCTAGCTTATCTGAAAATGAAAATCCCCATCCACCAGCTTTAAACGCTCGAATTCCAATACCCTTGTCAATCGCAGAAACCATATTCCGACTTTTACCATCAACTAGACCAATATGGTTATAGTGATTATTTTGATATCGTATATCAACAAATTCTGCTCCATTTTGTAGAGATTGGTCTATCAATTTTTTTAAAACATCAATCATAATAGGAACCTTCTTTAAAATGTGTTTTATTTTCAAACTTTTCTTATAACGAAATCTCTTTTACTCCATCGGACATGGTACAATGATAAACTAGGGGTTGTTTGTTAGTCAGTTTCGGGTACTCCTGTTGAACCTCTTTCATTAACTTATCCACGTTAATCTTATCTACTAAACTCACAACTGCTCCACCCAATCCAGCTCCTGTCATTCGACTGCCAATTACTCCTGAAACTGCTCTTGATATTTTTATCATTGCATCCAACTCTTGGATACCGACATCATACAAATCTGTCAAACTCTGATGTGATTCTAACATTAATTTCCCTAGAAGTTCCAAATCACCCTTCAATAGGGCTTGCTTCGCAGATATTACCCTCTGATTTTCATATATAATATGTTGAGCCCTTTTTTGAAGAATTTTGGGAAGATCCCCTTTATATTTCTCAAATAAATCTGGCGTTACATCCCGTAAAGCTTTAATTTCTGAATCATGCTTTTGTAAAATCTTTACTGCCCTAAAACACTCATCTTTTCTATCATTTAGCGCAGATCCTGCCGCCCGTTTCACGTTTGTATGCAAAATTACAACGCTTATTTCATCACTCGGCATTCTAATAACTTCATATTCCAAGGTTCTGCAGTCTAGAAATATTACACTATCTTTTACACCTGCAACACTCACATATTGATCCATAATTCCGCATTGAACACCTACAAATTCACGCTCAGCTCGATACGCAATTTTAATTAAATCCAAGGTTGGAATATTTAAGTTGAATAATAATTGAAAAATATAGCCGATACTCGTTTCTAAGGCTGCTGAGGATGACATTCCACTTCCGATTGGAACTGTCCCATGGAGTACTCCATCAATTCCCCCAATTTCATATCCCTCCTCTTTTAAGTAATAACATATTCCCTTCGCATAGTTTGCCCATTTATCCTCTTTCCTAAACTTTAAATCATTAAGCGAAAAGCTAACAGCATTATTCAAATTTAATGAAAATAGATTAACCTTATCAGTCTGGTTCGGTGCTGCCGCAAGAATGGTATCCTTATCTAAGGCACAAGGAAGTACAAATCCCATGTTGTAATCTGTATGTCCCCCAATTAAATTGGCTCGCCCAGGACCAACAGCAATCTTAATCTTACTTTCTTCACTCTTATACTTCGCTTTTAAATTTGTCACAACTTCCATCTTTCTATCTTTCACAGTTCTCGCCTCATTCCAAAGTAAGAATTAAATGTTTTTAATAGAGTACTATCAACAATTATAATTAAAGAATTTTTAACTGATTATGAGGAATCTTGTGTGACAGAGGAAACCATTTCAACTGGAGTTAGAAATTTAGATTTATTGATTAAAAATGGTCTTCCTACAAAGGCCTTAATACATATTTATGGGGAAAGTGGAACTGGTAAATCCACATTGGTTATGCAATGTGCAAAAAACTGTGTAGAAAAGGGTTGGAACGTTCTTTTCTTAGATAACGAACGTACTTGTTCAAGTACAAGACTAGAATCAATCTGCCAAGCAAATTATGAGGAAATTGCTCAATCGATCTTGGTGTATGAACCGCTCTCTTTTGAAAATCAAACAGAAACGATTGAAACTCTTGAGCGATATATTACAGACCAAACAAAAATGATTTTGGTTGATACTATTACCACCCAATATCGCCGTGCTCTATCTGAAAAAAGTGAAACAAATATTCTTCTAAACAAAATTCTCAATCGACAAGTCGCAATACTCAAAGATCTGGCTATAAAATTTCATTTAGTAGTCTTAGTAGCCAATCAAGTACGGGGGAAGGTCAATAAAGGGAATACACCAAGTGCTATTGAACCTGTCGCCGCAAAAATCCTTAATTACTGGGCCGATTATGAGATTGAACTCGGATTTCTACCAGACCACCAAATGGGTGAAAGGGTTGCTGTGATTACTAAACATCCAACCAGATCGGAGATTTTACAAATCAAATTCCGCCTTACTGATGACGGAATTAGAGATCCCTTAGAGAAAAAGGTATGAAAAATTTTTTATAGATTAAAAGTAATCGTGGAGAAAGCACATTGTGTGATTTATCATGGATGAATCCCCCCCAGCGCCTCAAGAAACAGCGGAAACCTCAATAGATCCTCGTGGCATCAGATTAGCGTATACTTTATGCATTATTTTTGGTGCTGGATTAATTTTCTTCATTATAGTCCCTCCTCTAGTTGGTCTTTGGACATGGAATGATGTTATCTTGATTGTGGCTTTAAGCTTGATTTTTATCGCACCGGCTTATGCAACAAACGCATCTATGGTTATTTTTGGACGAAATTGAACTCCAATCGATGGAGGTAGGAATTTCCTTGATGGGGAACGAATTTTAGGTAATGGGAAAACGTGGCAAGGTTTAATTGGGGGCGTTATTACAGGAACCATAACGGGAATCATTCTTTTATTCTTATCTATTTACTTAATATGGCCATTTGTATTAAATCAAATCGAAAATCCCCTCTTTCCAATGGTACTTGATTATCCAACTTATTTAGGTGCATTTTTTAATCCCCTAATACTGATTGGAATACTTCGAGGTTTTCTAGTATCCTTGGGTGCTCCAGTCGGGGATTTAATTGGGTCTTTTTTCAAACGCAGACTCAATCTAGAACGAGGGGCTCCAGCACCGATTATTGATCAACTCGATTTCTTGCTTGGCGCTATTTTTTTGGCTTATATTGTGTTTCCATTAAATTGGATGTATATCCTGTTTGCCCTCCTAGTAACCCTCCTCTTGCATGTTCTTACCAATACCTTGGCTTTCCGGCTGGGGTTCAAACCCCAACCTTGGTAAACTTGATTTGCTGACTAATTCAATACAACTGATCTAAGTCGTTAAAAAGCTCAAAACAGTGATCTTGGCAATTGCGACAATAAATGACGCAGCATTAATTTTTTATTAAAAAGTATTACTTTTCTTAAAAAGTTGGAATCCTTTTTATGTGTGTTAAGGTACCCTTTATGGGTGGAGTTGAGAGGTGGCGATAGTATTTTCAGGTAGTGGTTAGGGATGGCGTATTCAAAGGAACCTTGGTAATTACTCTTATTTTAAAATAGATCGTGCTATCTTTCTTTTATATAGATTTTTAATTATTTCAATAGCTACTATAACATGCTTATAGCATTTTTTCTCCCAAATTTTATCATTTAGATAATTTTGCATTCCTTTTGATGTGAGGAGATTGTAACCGCCTGTTAAAGCTTGACAATGGCATGACCCAAATTTGTGCTCGAATGTTTTTAAAAATCGCATTCCTTCCTCAGAGCCTTTTAATTGATGAATTTGTTTTTTTCCAAAATTTCCAGCAATTAGTCCTGTTATCATCAGACCCGCATTTACTGCTCCACAGGTATCTGTTAACGCCGCAAGTGGGGCGGACATATTTATGTAATTTACGTCTTCCTTGTCAATTATTTCAAGGAAACTCTTCATTGTCAGCATAGCACAGTTCTGGGAAACAATTTTTCCTTCAGTATATTTCTTTGGTAATTCAATCTGTAAATCCCTAATTTTTTTCTCAAACCGCTTCTCAAGTTCTTCAGTATCAGTCAAAAAGCATCATCTTTGTAATTTTTTAGTAATTCTAATATTAAAATAATTAAACTACAATCATTCAAAAGGATTATACATGTTAATGCCCTTCCCTTCTTCAATAATCATTGTGATCGCGATGAAGGAGAAGAAAAGTAGCCCAACCCCAACGGCAAATAACATGTAGGAATACTTGGGACGGTAGAAATGTTTGGTTGATTGGTGAATAAAGAGAAAGCCAACTAACCCCATAAAAATTAACGAGAATCCGATTATTCCTTCCAACAGAAATTGGTCATGTAACCCAGAATAGAAGAAAATCGGGGTTGCGGGGTCAGTAGAGGTGTCATAACCTATGGCAATTTTCCCTGTAGTTTTACTTACGATGTCATAAGAACCTCCGGCAAGACTGTAAGCTAGAAGAATTAATGCAAGTGCAAACATAATAGTTCTATTAGGCGACGGAACAGATCCACTAATTCGCGGAGAAACAAACCGGATTTTTGGTTTCCGAAGAAATTTCGGCCAGGGAAGATGTGAATGCCAGAATTCACGTTTCTCTAACTGCCCAAGCTTTCCCCCAACACTTTCTAACTTCGTTCTGATGCTGGGTTTCTCAGGGTCCGGCTTGAACTTTCCCTTTTTCGGTCCTTTTTGTTTTTTGGCGCTCATTTTGACATCTTTCAGTATAGGTAATTAGTTTGATATTATTAATAAAAAGAGGTTTTTTTAACATTTTGGTACGAGTCACTTTTTAATGATAATGTGGAAGTTAATCTAATACTACTATTGAAATTTTATAAAAAACGGTAGATTAAGATGGGTAACGGGAAAGTAAAACGGAAAAACATTGGTAAGATAAAGAAAGATATGAAAGATTTCAAAAAAAAGAAGAAAAAATTAATTCATAAGTATTAATACTTTGTTTTCCACATTGAATTAGTGAATATAACGGTCTAACTTATCAATACTTTTCTTAATCACATTTAAATCGAGATTAGAGGGTAAATTTAAATTCTGTTCATTAAAACCAAAGTAATTTACTACCACTTTGGCAGCTGCGGCGATATCTTCTTGTTCTAAGACAAATAATCCATCATCTATTTCAACTCGATCATGTTTCATCCGATTTAATAAATCTGCCATCATGTTGGCAAGTTCGAAGTTGAATTTATTGTTTTGAATAATAGAGACTATATGTTCAACGTCTGAGTGGCTCAATGAGGTATGTTGAAATTGAAGGTAATTTTTAAGATTCTTGGTATTTAATTCACACTCAGTTGCACGCCAATTTTGGATGGAACTTTTCCGTTTTAAATAAATCATTTCAATTGGAATTTTTATTTCATTAAAGAGACGGATTATCATATCTGTGAATTTATTAATTTTTAAAACGTAATACACTTGTAATCCGTATGCTGTGTGATGTTTTTGCATATATAGGCCACGTTGCGATAAACTCGCTATGATTTTTATTTTTATGGATTGCAAATCAAAGATAGGGTGATTTAAGTCACACTCACAAAAAACTAAATTCCCTTTCTTTGTATCATAGCGACGTATTGTGAATCCAAACGCTGATTTCTTATTAGCTTCAATGAATTCTTTTAACCCCTGAATGGTTGGGATGATATCTACGTCTTTTAAATTCCCCTCATCAACCGTTACATAATTTTCTTGAGTTCCAACACATAACCGAATAGAACTCAGTTTGAGGTCGTATTTCTTCCCAAAAATCTCCTTGATTTTTTCATTGAAGTTAATTATCTCTTTCTCGAGTATTTCAGTTTCAGCGACTACATATTCAAATGGTAGTATTTCGCCTCCAGCTACATAATTTTTAACGGGAGCTTCAGATGCTGTCACATCTATTTCATAATCGATCAGTTCCTTTTTAATAACTACATGGTATTTATTACGTTTCTCTACTACTACTAAACTCGTATTTTTGTCTAAAACTGCTCGGAATTCCTTAGTTTTATCTTCTTCCTTGTAGAACTTTGGGACCTTCTTCTTACTATTTCGAAACACTCAATTCCACCGTTAATTGATTTGAAAAAACCAATATAAATTACTATTATTTACATACTCATCCTAACTATTAAACCTTAGTCATATGGTTAAATTTTGGTGGGAGTTTAAATGATACTTTCAAATTAAATTAATATGGTTGAATTAACCCTTGAAAAAGCTATTCTTATAGCTATTAGTCTGTCTATAGCTGTGCTTGTCGGATTAAACTTGATCCTTCCACTGATAGAATATCTTCAAAGCCTAGGGTAAGGTTCGAAATTTAATCA
>JAEOSY010000240.1 GCA_016840125.1 Candidatus Helarchaeota archaeon
CAGGAGATACCGAAGCAATAATATAGAATACTAAATCAACGGCAGAGTCGAGCACGGCTCCGCCGTTTTTATTCCATATCCCCAGATGCATATATCTCCAACGAATCAAAAGTTTTCGGAGCCTTCAAAAACTTGCGATATCATAATTTTGAAGTAGGACGGCACAGTTTCCAATCACTACTGCGATTTGGTGAATGTTCGTACCAAAATCATTTTGGATATTAGTTTGTAATCACAACTCAGGAGGGTCAATCTAAAACATGGATTTGCCCTTTTATAATTACCAAATGCTATATTTTTCAGGACTCCGATTTGACAACAATCTCAAAAATCAAATAGGTTGCATGTATCAGTTTGATATCTGAAACGATTCCAGAAAAATTGATATTTGGACATCTCTCAATATATCGCCATCGGATGTTTTTTTTTGGTATCTGGCAATTATTCTGTATCTATTCCAGACTAAGCAACCTAACAAAAGAAAATTTTTCACGAGATTGTGAACTTTCCGGACTAAATCAACCTCCATAAATAATGCTATTAATTGAAAGGTAGCGGATGTCGAACGGAAGATCGTCAAAGCTTTGGATAGTCAACGTAATATCCTTTATCCTTTTTATTATTTTATTTAGTACTGGCTTGCTAAATTGGCTTGTATTGCCAAGGGGATATGAGGCTAGGGGAAGTTTTTCGGTTTCTTTGAGACATTTTTTTATTGCCCTTCATGAATGGACTGCCTTGATATTCATGGTTGTGATTGCAGTACATATTGTCTTGCATTGGACCTATATAAAATCCAATTTGAAGAAATATGGTATCCTGAAATGACACCCCTCTGATCCTGATAGAAAATTATTAGACTGGTTTCTTGAAAAATGATTAGGATATCCCAAGCTACGATGTTTCTTTAATATACTCAATGTGTCAGTGTTTTTGTTTTCCAGCCATCTGCAATCTATTGTAGAATTATATTGTATTCGTTAGAGTTGTTAATAAGTTAGAAGCTCACAAATATTTTTTTATATAAAATGATAAGAAATATTTTTTGAAAGAAAGTGTCTTTTATACTGGGTTTAATTGTAAACTATGTTGTGTTCCCTGTAATAAATTAGGAGCTGGTGGGGAGGGTTAGAAGGAAGCCGATGAGGAAAGGGATTGCTTTGAGAGGTTTGTTGATAGGGAAACTGGTACTCATTTAAATTTAAATACTCTCAACCAGCATTGCTTCGCTCCGATACCCGGCCGTTTTCATTCGGTTTAGGTGGCCGTCTTCCTCTGGAATCGGTCGCCAAAATCGCCGAAATAGGCTTTCGGTTCATCTTTCTTTTTAACTTCTTTCCACCTTGTCCAATCGACCATGCGTTTAACCGAATAAAATAGACAAACCCTATCGTTATCAAAAACCCATTTCGTTCTCTATCATATACGAATTCATCAGCTATTATGTTTTGGTCTACAATGAGGGCCAAAGCACACCAAAACAGAAAACTTCCTATAACTGTAAATATAAACCACAACACTTCTTTAGCTAATTTCTTTTGAAATATTTTGATGAGTTAATTCCCCCTGATGTTATGTTAGCGATTAAGCAATTCATTCCTCAAATACTGCTCTGAATAGGAATGATATTACCGATATTGATATCTAAGCCCATTGAAATAATCTCTCTATATCCTAAATCTAATTCCAGCGGCCCGATGATGAAGTTGTTGAGGCAGTCCTGCTTAGGACACTGGATACTGACCGGAAGGATAAAGTTCCGCCAGAGGCATTCGGGCCAGCCGTCCAAACAAAATCACCCCCAAGGTTTGTATTCACTACACTAAAAACATCTGCATCATTTGTCCAATTGGTTGAGGATAATTTTATATCAATCCAGGTTAAGTGTTCTCTCTCGTTAAGCTCTTGTACAGCCTCCTGAAATACCCTATCGGTCGCTGTACCAGTTACAAGGTCAAGTCTTTTTACAGCCACCGAGGCTATAACAGACATAATGATCATAACTGAAATAAGCTCAATTAAGGTAAAGCCTTTCTGATCTGAGATTGAAAACCGAGCAAACATCTCCACCTCCGTAGGTTTTTCCTTTACTCTACGGTAGCATCCGCTGGAATAAAAAAACCGAACCACCCTGTTTTTCAAGGCAACCCGGTTTCCGTTTCATTCCCAAGGCAACCCGGCTATCTCATTAAGACCCGTGGCTTTCCGTCCCCATCTCA
>JAEOSY010000241.1 GCA_016840125.1 Candidatus Helarchaeota archaeon
TAAATTTAATAAGATTTCACCTAATCTAATAATTTTTTCATAATAATCTCTGAACTACGGTGAGTTTCCCATAGTTTTAAAAATTTTTTCAACATCTCATCACTTTGGAATATCTTATCTCGGGCAATCCTTTTTGCTCTCAAAACTTTAAGAAAATTACGATCTAAGGTTTTTTCATAAGTCGCACCTAATTTATCTAATCTATCCCTTTTCTCGCATGTTTTTATGGATTCAATTGCGATTTGTCCGGACATCATAGCATAAGGTATGCCTTTTCCCGAAATAGGATCAACAATTCCACCCGCATCTCCAACAGCAAAAACATTGTCCTCATAAAGCTTAGGTCTTAATCCCACAGGAATTAAATGAGGCTTGAAAATTTCTAAACTCGAATTTTTTAGCGCTTGATTAACAAAAGGGAGCGCTGTAAATTTTTTAAATTCCTCTCTGGAATTCTTAACTAAATTGATCTGATTACCCCACCCTACAGTAATTCTGTCTTCTTTAGGAAATAACCATGCATAACCTACAGTTATCAAGTCTTTTATCCCAAAAAATAAATGCACTGCGTCTGACCCTAAGTTTTCATCAATACTAGCACTTGTTGTCTTCCTTTCTTCCGTAATTGTTAATATAATATCTTCGTTCGCAAAAAATGGCCATTTTAACATTTTTAGGGTCTGAGAATTTACACTATCAGCAGCAATTACGTATTTTGCTAAATATTTATCTTTATTAGTAGTTACTTCGTAAGAACCGTCTTTCTTTTCAACATTGATCATAGTCTCATTTTCCTTTAGAAGTGCTCCGCTATCAACTGCCATATCCGTTAGATATTTATCAAAAGTACTCCTCCAAACTACTCCACCTTTTCCCTTTTTACTATAAGTTTCCCCATCCACATGGTGTAATTTTAGAGATTCAATAATTCTACCGATCTTTTCCTCAGGATAATCGATTTCTTCAACCAATTCCCATGCTATAGCGCCACCACACGCTTTATATCTGCCGCTATCTTTAAGCACTTCCTTTTCAATGATACATGAAGAGTACCCGTTTTCAGCAGCAGCTTTTCCCGCAAAAGATCCTCCTGGACCTGCTCCGATAATAATAATATCAAAGTTTTTCATAGCTTATCAAAATTCATATGTTAATGTTTCTTGTAGTAAAGAAAAGCTAGAATAAAAATCGTATCACATAATCAATAATATTAAATATATATTACGTAAAATTAGACATCGAGAGGGGATTAAATGTAAAATGAACGAAATCAAAACATAGATTTAAAATTATTCCTTAATTTATTTCTTAAACATTTACAATTGTGAATCAATAAAATATGAATCCTTATAGCCTTACTAATAGAATTGGTCATTATTCTGGAAATAAAAGGTTAGATTGCCAGAACCTTGAGGAACCCGACGCGGATACTGAAAAATTGAGGGAAAGATGGTTAAGACCCGACAGAGAAATATCACTCAAGCGAAAATTAAGGTTATGGAAAAATACTTGTCCAGAGATTGAAAATTTAATCATTCATCAAGTCGGAGAGTCTCACATCGATTGCGCTTGGATGTGGAGGTATGAACAAACACGAAAAAAAGCGCAAGTTACTTTTAGAAAAGCAATACTTCATGCGAAAATGTTCCCAGACACGTTCTGCTTCGCTTTAAGCGAACCACTGCTTTTAGACTGGATAAAACAAGATGATCCTGCGTTATTCAAGCAAATTCAAGAGACCGTAAAGGCAGGGAATATCGAACTCGTTGGGGGGTCCTATGTGGAACCCGATTGCATGATGCCATCGGGAGAATCTTTTGTGAGACAAAGGTTATACGGAATGCGATTTTTTAGAGAAAATTTTGATATTCTTCCCAAGGTGGAATGGTTTTTAGATTCTTTCGGGTATAACCGGGGTTTACCTCAAATATTAACCAAATCAGGAGCGAAATACTTTTGGACAACTAAAATTACCTGGAATCTTCAAACAACCTTTCCCTTCGTTAATTTTTGGTGGCAAGGACCCGATGGCTCTAAAATATTGACGGGACATTTTCAAATGGGAGGAGAAGGTGCCATAAGTTCTTGGAAAAAGTTCGGGATAGGTCATCATTTATTAAAAACTAATAGCCAAAAAAGTTGGAATTATAAGGATGATTATGACGATCTCATCAATCATGTGGAAGAAGGATATTGTCCCCATGTAGGATTTTTCTTTGGATTAGGAGATGGAGGTCACGGACCTACTCACAAGGAAGTCGCAATAGCAAATGAACTAGCAAAACTCCCTATGTTTAAATGGAGTCGCGTGGAAAATTTTTTCGAGGAATTAAATACATATTCAGAAAGATTTCCAATTTGGGATGATGAATTATATCTTGAAAATCATCGGGGATGTTTTTCGAATCATTCAGATGTTAAAAGAAATAATCGCAAATTTGAAAATAGTTTAATCTCACTTGAAATATTAGCTGTTTTAACCTCATTAATTACTGATGATTATACCTATCCTACTAAAGAATTTGAGCAACTATGGAAAACAACCTTAAAAAATCAGTTTCA
>JAEOSY010000242.1 GCA_016840125.1 Candidatus Helarchaeota archaeon
AAAATAGACGTGAATTTCGATTAAAGACAATTTTAAATCTAACGGGATATCAAATTATAATTCAATTAGAGAACATTTAGTTCATATCTAAGCAACCTCTATTATCACAATCTACAATCTTTAATTCTCATTCTTAATTGAGGGTTTTATATGCGTTTTTTAGTTACTATGTAATAAAGAAACTCGAGTAGAAATTTATGATCCATAATTTTTATATTCTGAAATCAAACGGAATTTGTATTTTTCACGAGAAATACGGGAGTCTCGAAGAAGATCCACAGGCAATTGCAGGCTTTTTAACCGCTGTATCAATGTTCGCAGAAGCAGTAGTTGGAGAACCTATTAAAAATATAGAAACTAGTAACCACAAATTCATTTTCTATTCAGATAAAGGATATCTTTTTGTTGCTTTTGTAGATAAGTCAGATCCTTTTCATTCAGTTCAAAATTTCTTAAGACGCGCTGAACACCACTTGTATGACATTCATCCTGAATTAACTACTTTAGCTAAATCTGACCCTGTCATGTTGGACAATTTTAGAAATGAATTAGAGTTTTTAATAAATAGCCTCTAACTGGAGCCCTCGATCAATTAATATTTCTATATTAAACTTAGTTAGCTGCCTTAATCCTCTTCAACCTTGCTAATCCTAATATCCATGAACCCTAATATAACCCACTTAAATCAAATGGGATACCAAACAGGAACTATAGGCGAGGAACTTTATACTAAAAAAAAAACTAGGACAAAAACTATAAGAGACTCACTAAATTAAGTGAGTATTTTGCTATTTTATTGGCACTTCTCCTAAAATACCGGATATGATTTGGTACGATTATAATAAACAAAAGTACATTGGATAAATCTTCAGGCAACAAGAGTTTTTGAATGAAAACTTTTCGATTCGGGTAGGAAATCATGACTTCTTCGGCACTATCTGAATACATACTATTTTCATTGAAAATAGATGCAGCATTAGCCGCTAAAATATCGAGTTCGATTGAGGGATCACTTTGTTCGGATGCAAGAATAACTAACCCCTCTTGGGAGGCTATAATACCACCCAAAAAGCCAGACTTTTCAATTAAATGATTTAATTCTTGTTGTAGGACAACTACCTCTTGATCCATATAAATTCACTCTCTATAAACAAATCTAATTTGGGAGTGTATAATTCATAATTGATATTCGGAAATTCTATTTAAGCCCCTCATTATCGCCCCTCTAAAATCAATCTCTCGAGTTCTTTTTTTTTCCTTTTAGATATTTCCACGGGGCTTAAACCTTACTAGTCCTTATAACAATTTTCCTTGTAATTTGACTAATCGATCTATCCTATAGCGGCTAGATCCGCCCTAAGGTTATTAGGCGGTGAAAGAAAAGATAATTTTTAAAACTAAATAAAATAGAATAAATATTAATTGACTTTTGATGGGAAGTAAAATATATGCCGAAAATCTGGATAGACATTATCACGCCAAAACAGGTGCTGTTCTTTAATCGGTTAATTGCTATTTTACGCGAAAAGAACTATAAACTTTTAATAACATCACGGAATTATTATGAACTCAATCAAATGCTGAAAAGCCATCAAATTGAGGCTAAAATTGTTGGAAAGCATGGAGGAAAATCATTAAAAGGTAAATTGCGTGCTGCATTGGATAGGGCAATGAAATTAACTGAATTAATTTCAGAAGAAAAACCTGACATGTTAATTTCTCTAACTTCAGACGTTGCAGCTCGTGTTGCATTTGGTTTACAAATTCCTCACATATCCACAAGTGACTCACCATTTGCAATAGCAGTAAATAAGCTTTCGATCCCCTATGTAACAAAATTATTGGTTCCAAAAGCAATAAATAAAGAGGAATTCACGCGGTTTGGAATTTCTGTAGATGATATAAGTACATATGATGCGGTGGATGCAGTAGCTTGGATTAAAAATCACCAACCAGATCCTAATGTTTTGGAGGAATTTGAATTAAAAAAGGATGATCTAATCATTCTTCTACGTCCAGAAGAAGCATACGCAGCGTATGTATTAGAGTGGGAAATAAAAGAACCGGTTATTTATCCCACACTTCGGAAAATATTGCAACATTTCCCACAGGCGAAAATAATTGTATTACCTAGATATGCAGAACAATTAGAAAGGTTTAAACAAGACTTTTTAGATAAAATTATCATTCCCGAAACCCCCATTGATGTACCAAGCATGTTATCGTTCACAAGTCTTATGATGGGGTTTGCTGGGACCATTAACCAAGAGGCTGCGATTCTAGGAATACCTACGGTTTCCTTTAGACCCGTTCCTTTGTGGTGTGATTATTATTTAGAAGAACGAGGACTTCTCTATATTGCGAAGTCCCCGGAAGATGCAGCTGAAATTTCAATCAACTTATTAAATGACCTGGAATTAAATATGACCCGACATATTTTTTTAGCTCAAACAGAACTTGAAAAAATGGAGGATCCAATTGAGAAATTAGCAAATTTAATATTTAGTCATTTTGAGCAAAAAAAATAAAGATCTGGAGTTGCCAACTCCGATAGTCATTAATTTTTAAAGTTCTCATCTGGATACGTCATAAATTCAACGAAAAATCATCGATGCTCCCCCTTTATTTTCGTGGTGGGCTTTTATACTTTTTCTTACAGGGTGAAGTAAATACCCAAAGAGGGATTCTGTGTCCACGGGTCTGCTTAATGATGTGAAGAATCACTTAGTTAAAATAAAGAAAATCGCGGGTGTCGAAAATATTGTACTTTCCCAACGAGATGGGGCACCTATTCAATCTGCCGGAGTTTGGTTATCCGCAAATGAAATTTTTGGAGTATGTTCTCTAACCGCAGCAATTTTCAATGTCGCTGAAGAGATACATACCCGTTCTTTAAACCATATTTTAATTGATGGCGTAAAAGCTAAAATTTTAGTAGCCCCCCTCCAGAATATGAATGGATATCCTGCAACTGGTCATCTATACTCACCTCCTCCAGTCAATGGCCAAGGGCAACCTGAAAAAGTTGAATATTTTATTGCAATTACAACGAAGCCTAAAACAATTCTCGGCACAATCTTCATGAAACTGAAACAGATTTTGCCTTCAGTTAGGCTAATTTTAGATAATTCCAATACCGAGTTCAAACCACCTTTAAGAAACTTTTCAGAGAATGAGGTGAACAATATATTTAACACCTTTTCAACTAAGGAAGAAGGTGGTGAAATTAGCTCGATAAGTTCGGGTTCTATGATGATCTCATCCGATTTACGTGAGAAAATCGGTAGCGAGATGTTCCATTTCTCAAATAATGTAAAAGGAGTGCAGGTGGCCAATATTACTTTAAATGGTGGCTATCCTATCTGTGATTACTCTTTAGATCCCACAATCCAATCTAAAGGTCCTATGAGTTCTACCCTTTTCGATGCCTCAAAACGAATTATCTACATGTTGAAAAAAACAGCTATCACCAGTGTTACGTGTGAATGTAAGAGCTACTCTCATTTTATCTATCATCTAAATGAGGGGATTTTTAGTACCTACATCTCGAAAGGAAAGGTGCGACTTGGGCTAATAAGAATGATGATTCCACAGTACGTACGAAAAATTAACCAACACTTAGCAGAAATCGAAAAATCTTCCGGACCGATCATTGATTATCAAGCCCTATTAGAAGGATTAAATATTTAAAAATAAAGTGGGTAATTAGGATGATTACGGATTTAGCCTCAAGAACGATTACAATAAAGGTTGTTTATTTTGGCTGTGCGATGTCTGGCAAAACAACCTCTTTAAAACGAATTTTCGAGAAACTGGGAAGCATTGAGGATTTAAAATCAATAGAAACCCAAGCAGGACGCACCTTATTTTTTGATTGGGGTTCGATTATCTTTGAAAGTGGCGGTTGGAAAATAAAGGTTGATTTATGGAGTGCAACCGGGCAGGATTTCTACGCTCAAACGCGCCCGACA
>JAEOSY010000243.1 GCA_016840125.1 Candidatus Helarchaeota archaeon
CCCATTTTAATCCAACTTTTTTAACCCATTCCATTACAAATTTCTGGTAGGGATTCCCAGCAGACGTAATAATTACCTTTAATTTTCTTTTGGCTTCAGGATTAACCTCTAAATATTCATAGGTTGTTTTAAGAATAAGATTCGCAGTGTCTACAAATTCTTCAGTTACAGGAATATTTAGCCCAATGACACATTCTTTGACATCATTAAGTTGTTCCAAGACATAATCAATTGACCGGATTAATCGTTCTTCGGTGGGCGGCGGTCCAAAGATAGGTTCAACATTCAAATCTTTGGTCATATCAAAATTTTCTCCCGATGCCATACCAACTGTAGAAATTAATCCTAAAGCACCTGCTCTTGCAACAGCCGCAGCAAGATCGTTTGTTCCATAAGGTCCCATTCCGCCTTGAATTATGGGGTATTTCAATCCTTCAATTAGCTCTAAGAACGGTGTTTTAATTGTGTCATCCATCTTGAGTTTCATCCGATTGTTCTGTATTCCATTATTTTATTAAATTAATCGCCACTGAAATGGCGGAAAGGAACCTGTAATTTTGAATCTATAAGTAGTTCCGATGACGAATTCAATTGTTTTATACACCTTATGGGTTTGAATTCTCAACAAAACTCGCCTTCTATGAAAAGAAAATATAATCTCTAAATTGTTCTCTAATTCTTGGAAAAATATTAGAGAATAAACTTTATTATTATATGAGGGGTACTAATTCCGCAAGGCGAGCTTCTACACAAATTAAATATATTGGGCTGAATTGTAGCAGTTTAGCTTGTTATGTAATTATAATTAATAAGGTGAAGGATAATGGTAATTGAAACTGATATTACAAAAATGCTAGGAATAAAACATCCCATTTTTGCAGCACCAATGGGACCCTTTTTCACCACAGAATTAACGGTAGCTGTTTCTGAAGCAGGGGGCATGGGTGTTTTATCCCATGTAGGTTTGTCAGATAAAGACCCTGTTGAAGAAATGAAAAAGAATATGGAATATGTCGTTGAGCATACGGATAAACCATTCGGGTTTAACATCCGTACCTCTAGAATGGAACCCCATGCGGACGTTTTGTGCTACGACATCCCTAAATTCATTATGGAAAACCCTAAAATCAAGGAACAGTGCGTGTATGCCCTAACAAGTGCGGGATCAGCCAAAACACTCCCAAATTCCAGCAATTTTCAAAAATTGAAGGAGAGTGGCTCACAGATCAAACATTTCCATGTAGCACCTGCCTTATGGTTGGCTGAAAAATGTGTAACGGCAGGAGTTGATGGAATAGTAGTAACAGGTAGTGAAGGAGGCGGTCATCAGTCGTACGAAAATGTTAGCACTCTTGTGCTTCTCCAACAAGTGCAACAAAAGTTACCAGACTTGCCAAAAATTGCATGCGGGGGATTTGCAACAGGAGAAAGCTTGGCTGCAGCTTTATCACTTGGGGCTGGAGCAGTAGTAATGGGATCTAGGTTCATTGCTTCAAAAGAAAGTGAATTTCACGACATGTACAAAAATGTAGTCCCACCTGCGAAAGCTCAGGATACTATAATGGTAACGGGGTTTTTTGGACCTATTCGACTGTGGAAAAATGATTATAGTTTACATCATGATCTTGTTGCAAGCAAAGAAGAGAAAATGGCACAAGAAGCGAGTATGGACGTAGACGAATTAATTAAAGCCGTTAAAGCATACGAATTAGCTTACAAAGGCAATATTACTGATGGAGCAGTCCTCCTTGGGCAGACTATTGGCTTAATTGACAACATTGAAAGTGTATCGGATATTATCGAGAAAACAATGAAAGATGCAGAAGCGGCGGTAAAAAAGGCGGTAAATTTAATCAAATAAGGGTGATTTGAGAGCTGAGTGATTTACCTTTAAGAGGACCATCGTTTTTCTAGATTAAAATCTAAATTCGAATTTCAAAAACTCAAATAACGCTTTCAGATCGTTATTTTATGAAGAAAAGAAAGATTTCCTTTTTTTACTTAAATATATTATTAAACAGACTGTTAAGATTATTATCGGAAATTCAAGACCTGGAATGTCTACTGAATATGTGGAGAAAGTAAAAGGTGAAAAGTCCATTGGTGAAAAAACCACTACTACTAGCCTAAAATTCAGTCCCCTCCCCGTGCTTCCCACACAATATATATTTCCATCATTACCTACGATTACTTCGCTGGCGTAATCTACAAACCCATCATTCCAGACTTTAATCCCAATTAAATGACCTGTACAATTATGTTTTGCTAATAGAAAGTCGCTTGGGGGGGTTCTCTTAGTGTTAGTGTCAACGAAATTAGGATAATCGGGATATTCGTGTGTCAAGATATAAATACTACCATCCTGCGCGAGGGTGATGTCGCCTCCCCAAAAGAAGATAGTTTGATTCCAAATTACATCTCCATTAGAATCATATTTTAGCAGGGAAGGGTATGCAAGCACGTAAATGCTTCCATTAGGGTCGGTTACAATACTAGGACTATCAGTATAGGCATCATAATTTTGAATCCAGAGCTGATTACCTGTATTATCCCATTTTATCAAGTGAAAATCGGATCTAGATGGCGTACCAAAAGGATGTGTCTCTGCAGTAATATAAATGTGTCCATTAGCATCTGTAGTGAGATCGTGACCAATAGCATCTTCAATAATTCGACTCCACACTTGATTGCCCTCACTGTCCCATTTTACCAGTCTAAGCGACTCCTCGAGTGTATAAATATTGCCAGTTTTATCTGTAGTAACTCTGTATGCTCCCCATTCCCAAGTTCTATCGAAGATTTGTCTCCCGTTCTTATCCCATTTTACCAATAAACTATACTCTTCATACTCCCCAACCGTATAAATGCTTCCATTATCATCTACAGTAACGTCATAACCTTCTACCGTGTCCACAATGGAATATTTCCCACCCCAGGTGCAGTTCCATACCGGATTACCTAAAGTGTCCCATTTGACTAAAAGAAGATCACGCACCCCTGCTAACCACCCTACAGTATATATGTATCCATTAGTATCTGTAGTAATCCCATAACCCCAACTCTCCTCTGACCAAGTAAAATTTTTAGGAAAATCAGAATTATTTCCTTGTTTTGAACTATTTATAAAAGTAGAGTCAAAATTTGGGTTTGAAACCTGTACAGCATGCGTTAAAGAGGGTGTGAAAAGAAGAAAAAAACCTAAACCTAAAAGGATGAACACATTTTTCATGAAACATACCTCATGAAATGTTATTGTTAAAATCAATTTTCTTGTTTAATATACTAGAGATAGATGCAATTCAGATTTTAGGTCGTTTTTTCCCTCATGGAGAGTAATTCACCTTTTTATAAAAGTATAAAATCATTAAGTTATCCATTCAAAAAACGCAGAAATATTCTTTGGAAAAACATCAGCTAATATATTATGGGCAGGAGCGAAAATGTAACCTGTACCATCACTTCCTAGAGTATTAAAGACTCTTTGCACTTCCTGCCTAACATCCGTAGGACTACCTTGAGGTAGGACTTCTTGAATGTCGATACCACCATGGAAACAGAGCTTATCCCCAAAATTCGTTTTTATTTTTTCATGATCCATGTCTTTGGCTCTTGGCTGGACTGGATTAAGAACATCAATACCTACTTCTATAAGATCGGGAATGATAGGAGCTATGGATCCGCAACTATGTAGCATGACTTTGACATTAGCAGCATTCTTGATAGTCTTTAATAGGTCTTTTAGATGAGGTTTCACCAATTCTCTCCACATTTTGGGAGAGATCATCATTCGGTCTTGTGCTCCATAATCATCTCCAATAAATGCTATTGTCACCCAATCGCCCAATTCATCTAACCATTCTTCCCAGAAACGACAATGGAACGCTAAAGAATATTCCAATAATGTCTTCACAAATTCATAGTTTTCATAAATTGTCCGAAAAAACTTTTCCATCCCACAAAGTGTAATTGATTTTTCCAAAATTCCCCCTGCAGGGGGATCAGTAATCACTGCAAACCCTTGATCATAATAATGTCGTGCAATGGAAC
>JAEOSY010000244.1 GCA_016840125.1 Candidatus Helarchaeota archaeon
AAAAATTTCGGGTTTGAGGAAGCCATACGGGTTCTTCGAGCAATTAAGGGAGCATATCCTCAAATACATGTACATGCCTTCAGTCCAATGGAAATTAAACATTTTTCTCTGGAAGCGGGCCGCTCTGTTGAACATGTTTTGCACGCTTTTATTACTGCAGGCCTGGGTTCGATTCCTGGAACTGCCGCCGAGATTTTAGTTGATGAAATACGGGGTATCATCTGCCCGGATAAGCTTACAACTAAAGAATGGATAAAGATAATTACTTTAGCACATCGCATGGGTCTCAAATCCACATCAACAATCATGCTGGGTCATATCGAAAAACCCGAACATGTTGCCGCTCACCTTGAAATCTTGCGGCATATCCAGAAAACTACCTGTGGATTTACGGAATTTATACCCCTTTTTTTCGTGCCCCACAGGACGGCATTGGCAAGGAAATTCAACATAACCGCAATGCTCTCTTTTGAGAATGTTATGAAGCTCTTTGCATTATCACGAATTTATTTTAATGGTTATATCGATAATATACAGTCAAGTTGGCCAAAACTCGGTTTGAAAGGCGCTGTTGATTGTCTGGTCGCTGGAGTCAATGATTTAGGCGGTACGCTGTACTGTGAAAATATAACCAGATGTGCAGGCGGCTCTCATGGTCAGTCTGTCAGTCTAAACGATTTTAAGTCCTCTATTCTTGGGCAAGGGAAAATACCAAGACAACGGGACACCCTTTACAATTTCGCGTTGCCTGACCAAGCCCCAAAAAATGAAAGAACGTCAATACCCATGGAAAATTAGATTGTGCCGGCCAAGTAGATAGGGGACGCCCCTAAAATTATAGGTTTCGATGAATCCATCAAACCCGTCGACCCCAACCACTTTAATAGACCGACTAACACGACTTGCTTGGGGCGGCGAAGCTCGCCAGAGCGAAGACGTGTCGTTTTCCGGCCTGAAATGTCCTCCCGGAGCCTGGAATGGTCGTTTCCCGGCCGGAGCTGGCAAAGACTATTTTACCTCCGCTTTCTCCTCTGGAAATATGAGTCTAATTAGTCAACCCCCTATGTGTTCTTTGTGAAATATTCTTCATGTAAAAAGGAAACATCCTAATCTTGATAGATAATAATGAAATTTGGAACGAAAGGTAAGCCGGTTGAATTTAGGTGGGAAAAATGTCGGGACTTATCTATTTAGGATTTTTTAGAGCTCTCTCGCTTTTGAAAATAAAGCGACGAACAACCAATAGCTCAAAGATGATGATAAAAATAAACGTGGAAATGAACGCTAATGGAAAAGCAGAAAACGACCATCCAAAATAGTCTGCGCATTCATTGTAGAATCGAGGATATACGCGATTGTTTTCAATCTCGTAAACATATACGCTTTTTCTGTCGCCGCCCCCAATCCAATAAGAAAGCTTTACCTGTGTTCTGGTTTCTGAAATTGCCTTAATGCCATAATGGCAGCTGTCATAATCATCTTCCACCGGGAGATCGCCATATCCCGGAGTCTGGTATAGCTTCGATTCCGAATCCATATCATCTGATATATTAATGGATCCCAATATTACATCCGACTTCTGGCCCTCTTCGGGTCTATATAGGATAACTGCGGCATGAGTCGGCATATTCTCATCTGTGTAACGGACAAGTGTCTTCTGAGATTCATTATAGGCAATGTATTTATAATATCCAGCACCAAACACGAACAATGAGCAGACATACATAAACAAAATCGCAATCCGAATCATTGCTTTTAAGAGGACGGATAAGATTCTGTTTTTTACAATTGGTTTTTTATTCATCATGATTTTTCCAGCAATGATCTATGCATCCTCAGATTTCCATTTTTGATTTATTCTACCATTCTATTTTTTTTGTGTAGATGTGTGAATCCCATTCCGGATAACTATTTTGATATTCAATCTGATGGGCATCGTATTCAACCCGTGAACAAAATGTTAAGGGTCTATAGGCAACCATGCTCGGATAGGAAATAGCCACATATAATAGCACGAAGAAGATGAACACAATGCCAATTATTGTACCGACTTTTGACTTTGGTTTTTCATTATTTTCCATAACATTTATCCGCCCGGATCCAGATCATGTGATCAAATCCGATTACGCATTTCTCTGACCCGAATGCAATAGCGCACCTAAATGTTATCGGTTTATTGGAAGTAATTCTTAAAAAAGATTTGAACGCAATATAGGGATATAGTTACAATTAAAGTTTAACCATAAATTTCCGATAATTAATTAACCGAATATTCATTCCTTGAAATATTGCCACTTTGAAATGCGACCTTTGATTTATGCCGATGATAATACCATGTAAATCATGTCACTCCTTGTTCCGCTTAGACAGCAGTGCTATCAAACCCACCGGATCAAAAGTTAGGTGCTCAAAATGCGGGGAGATTTTTAGAATCTATCAACCGAATGTGGAAGAGAGAAGAAAATATCAAAGGGTTAAAACCCAAAATCTGATTTCTTACTTTGCATGCGATGATACCGGCAAATTGATCTCTCATGGATTGGGCATCGCATCGGATATTAGTAAAGGAGGAATATTACTTGAAACAAAGGATCCTATCAAACCAGGTTTAATTATTTTAACAGCTACTGATAGAGAGAACAATCTCTTCGAGGTGAAAGGTGAATTAGCTTATTCAAAAAAAATATCCGCCGGAACGTATTTTTCCGGTATAAAATTTACCGGCGTAAATGAGCGAGTAACAACATTTATCACGAACTTGATTAAAGAATACAATTATCAGGGGTACAATCTTTCTATTCGTTGGCGCGACCAGGAACCAGCGCCCATTCTCCACGAAAGCACCTAAATCTTATGTGACACCTAAAAACGATGTGCTTGGGGCGGCGAAGCTCG
>JAEOSY010000245.1 GCA_016840125.1 Candidatus Helarchaeota archaeon
TAAATCAGTTTTAGGTTGCCATCCAAGGTCTTTGATCATGGAAATATCCAAAAGTTTACGGGGGGTACCATCTGGTTTGGATAAATCCTGTATAATATCCCCATTGTAACCCACGATTTCAGCAATTGTTTTAGTCAATTCAAGAATTGAAATGTCTTTACCAGTACCAATATTAATTGGACCGCTCTCATTCCAATTTTTCATTAAGAATAATAAAGCATCAGCTAGATCATCAACATAAAGAAATTCTCGTTTGGGTTTTCCAGATCCCCAGATTGTGATATTTTCGTTTTCTTCAGTCTTTGCCTTATGCATCTTATGTATCAAAGCAGGAAGTACATGAGAAGTCTCTAAATCGAAGTTATCATGTGGACCATACAGATTTGTGGGCATTGCAGAAATAAAATTCACTCCATATTGCCTGCGATATGCATCGCACATCTTAATTCCAGCAATTTTTGCGAGGGCATATGGCTCATTTGTTGGTTCTAAACTTCCTGTAAGAAGAAATTTTTCTTTAAGGGGTTGAGAAGCGAGTTTCGGATAAATACAAGAACTACCGAGAAAAAGTAGTTTTTTCACGTTGTTCAAATAACTCTGATGGATTACATTTGTCTCAATCGCGAGATTTTGATAGATAAATTCAGCAGGATAAGTTTTATTAGCTAAAATTCCTCCCACTTTGGCCGCAGCAAGAAAAACATACTCTGGTTTTTCTTTTTTAAAGAAAGATTCAGTAATTGGTTGGTTTGTTAAATCAAGCTCTTCGCGCGATCTTAAAATTAAATTCTCATACCCTTCTGCTTCAAGTTTTCGTGTTATTGCAGATCCTACTAATCCACGATGACCTGCAACAAATATACGTGCATTTTTGTCCAATTCTTTATCCAACCATCTATTATTACGTTGGTTCAGAAACCCAGTCCATTCCATTCTGTTTCAGGATGTCTTGTATTTTATCTAAATCATTGATAGAATGCTTCTTTAACTCATGGTCAAGCATAATCGATGCGAGATCATCAACGTGAATTTTTGCTTCCCATTTCAATTCTTTTTTGGCTTTGGTTGGATCTGCCTGGAGAAATTCTACCTCTGTAGGTCGAAAATACCTTGGATCAATTTCGACAAAATCTTCCCAGTTCAATCCAACACTAGTAAACGCTTTTTCAACGAAATACTTAACTGAAACACTCTTTCCTGTCCCTAATACGAAATCATCGGGTTTTGTATGATGTAGAATTTTAACCATTCCCATTACATATTCAGGAGCATAACCCCAGTCTCGTTTAGCATCAAGATTTCCAAGATACAACTTTTTCTGTTTTTTTAAGAGGATATTACCAATTGCACGAGTTGTTTTCCGCGTAAGAAAAGTTTCTCCTCGTCTGGGAGATTCATGATTAAACAGAATCCCATTAGAAGCAAAAATCCCATAAGCTTCCCTATAGTTGATTGTGATCCAGTGTGCATATAATTTGGCCGCAGCGTAAGGACTTCGTGGATAAAAATCAGATTTCTCGTTTTGCGGGGGAGGTGTTGCTCCATACATTTCCGAGGAGGAAGCTTGGTAGAATCGACAATCCATGTCTGCTCGTCTAATTGCTTCTAAGATACAAAGCGCACCTAAGCCAGTAACCGAGCTAGTATAAATGGGTAATTCAAAACTTACTCTAACATGACTTTGAGCGCCTAGATTATAGATTTCAACAGGTTCAATTTGCTTAATGAGTGAAGTTAATGAAGAAAAATCAGTTAATTCTCCGTAATGCAGAAAAAATTTGACACCTTCTAAGTGGGGGTCTTTCACTAAATGATCAATCCTACTTGTATTGAACGTACTTGACCGTCGTATTATTCCATGAACTTCATAACCCAATGAGAGAAGATAATCAGCTAAGTAAGACCCATCCTGCCCTGTCACTCCTGTGATTAATGCAATTTTACTCACAACAAGTCATCTCGTACTAATTTAGAGTTCTGTACTAATAGAACTACTTTTATTTTATACCCTTCCACTAGAAAGGATAACACTAATGACGGTTGGGGTCGCTTACTCTTCAAAAGTTTTCTTGTTTATCCATCTAGCCGTTGAAATTAAAAAAAACAGTGTTAGAAATTAGAAAATATCAAATCACTAAGCTTGGATCATTCTATCCTATGTAAAATAACTCTCAAAGATCTTCCTTGGTAGATTTGCTGTTTTGCATGTCAAAATAGACCATAAAAATGCCTAAAGCGATAAAACATATTGCAACTCCATCTAAAACTGTCATATTCTCATCAAAAAAGATAATACCGAAAATAAAGGTAATTATTGAGGTTAATGCAAGAAAAATTCCCTCGGAGACACCCAATGGAAATTTAGAAAGAATAAAACCCATAATAAGCTTGGAAAGTAGTGCAAACGTAAAAGCAAGTACAATAGGGAGATTAGTAATAAAAGCAAACCAAAAACCGCTTTTGAGAACACCAGGTAAGGAACTCTCAATTTCTATGTTCCCAATTTTTAATAAAACATCCCCGGAACAATATACAAGAATTGCTAGGATCATAGGAACCCAAAAATGTAAGAAATTCTCTCTTTTTGTAAAATTCATATGCTACACCAATAATATGATTCCTAATGCAATCAAAACGATACCAGATAATTGAAGAGGAGAGAATTGCTCCTGATAGATAATTTTACCAAAAAAAACTGAAAAAATCGCTATACTCCCAAAGAATAATCCACCTGTAACTGAAAGTGGGTGTGATCCTAGTAAAATTCCGTAAAAAATTTTCACTCCCAATGAAAAACCAATTGATACCCCAACAATAGATATTGGGAACCCACTGATGTGTAATTTAGAAATATCCTTAATCGAAATCTTTCTCTGAACAAACATCATTGACCCTTTTTTATAAAAAACTTCGCCTAAGGTGTGTATTAATGCAAGTAAGAGAATGAATAACAAGAAAATAGCAGTTTCTAGGTTTTCCACTAAAATTTCACCATAAATAAGAAATAAATACCTAGGAATCGTTGATGCTCCTAGCTACGAAGTTTATCAGGTCATTATAACCTATTCTAAGCCTATCAATTTTGAACTAAATAAACCTCCGAGAAAAGAAATCGTTACCTTCTCTCTGATTCCTCAGTTCTCTTTTGGTTCCTTCAGTAAATAATGACCTGAAACACGGTTTTAACCGAATTCATTCCAATAAAATAACAAATAACTTAATTATTTTGTAAGTGAGGAAGAATCTCATCTTCTGCACGGCGAATATCTTTAGGGAAATCAATATCGATCCATTTGCTAGCTGAGATAATTTGAGTTGAAATTTGGTGCCCCTTATGGATTAGTCGTTGAATTAAAGAAGGAAGTTGCATCTCAAGAAAACCTTCTTCATGAGCCATTTCCTCAATAGTTTCAGATAAGTGTTTTACACCCTCTTGATCAAATTTAATAATTCCAGCAAATTCAAAAATATCGTTCGATGCTACAGAAATCTCTTTTCCAATTTCTAAAA
>JAEOSY010000246.1 GCA_016840125.1 Candidatus Helarchaeota archaeon
TCAGGAATCTTTTTGAAAAGGAGAGTAATGGTGTTTTTAATCTCGTTCAGCAATTTATCTACTTTTTTATTTCTAAAATCGAAGATATTTTTCAGATAATTTCCTATCTTTTCCATATTACATCACCAATGTCATTCATCAACCTACCCAAATGGGGCCAATCCACCCAATATCATTGGGACCCATTGGTTTTTCCTGAATCACTCTCATATAATAATAATCTATTCCATTTGTGGAGGGCGGGGTGCTCGTATTGAATCCACTAAGGGATTTCCGGGCATTTGATGTAATATAATAATCGCCATCTTGCATTAATCCGCCCGTATATTCAGTCCCTGTGACGGTAAAATTGAAGTTAGGTGCGGTAAGAGTTAAGTTTTCGACCATTCCTAGGCCATTTCGTGCAATAATTTGATCAGTTGTGTTATACAGACCCGTGCTATTTAAAACGCAAAAAACCTCACTATTTCGGAAAATTTCAATCTTGGATATGTTATAAGCATAATCCGCCGCTGCAAATACAGAGATATTATTTACGGTGGATATTCCCAATTGGTCTAATTCTGAACGGTAATTACCCCCCACGGGGTATCCATTTATTGAGAAGTTCATAAACATGCGATTAACGTGGGTGGTTCCAGCACATGATCGGTTTTGCAATGCGGCAAAGACATTTTCCCGAGTCAAATCCTCGATCATTACAGCAGTTAATGAACCCTCCTGAATTAATTGACGTCTAAAAAAATCCAGTACTGTGTAGGGGTATGCTGCAGGCATATTATAGTCCGTGTGGTGGAGCGAATGTCCTGGATGGCCATCATGACAATCACTGGAACACATCATCCCCACTTTGTACCCCATTCTTAAGGCATCTTGCACATGATAGCCCGGATCCTTTCGCTCCCCCCAGAGAGGGATTTGAATCGGGCGGGGATTGCCGTCCTCAGCGGTCATCTCGCTCGATCCATGGGTTGAATAGACTTCCACTAACGGCATCAACTCAGAATCATAATAACTCCAATCGTAAAAATTCATATTCGCGGTCGAGGTATGGTGAGGAATTGTTATAACATCATTTGAAGGATTCGCCTGTTGCCATTGTCTTAAAGCATCCCAAAGCGTATCCGGATCGGAGTAATCATACGAGGAGAAAAACCCAGGATTAACGTTGTTTTTGAAATAAACATTGATATGACCGTAAGTTTCCATACCTGGGAGAATATTAACCGTAGTCCACTCATAAGCTAGTATTGTCACAAAACTTCCTGGATTATTATACTGATCTCCAACGTTGTATAAGGTATCAACTATCATTGGGTCAAAAAGTTCCATAACAAAATCGTGGTCAGTAATAGATGCAAAATCAATGAGCGCTACATCTCGTGCGTAGGTGTACGCTTCTTCAGGATATCCAGATCCGTCGCTCAAACTTGAATGGCTATGAATATCCCCCCAATAAATTCGGTAGGATGGAGTAGTCGCGGAGACAATAATCGGGTTGGAAAAAGCGCTATTGCCCTGACTATCCACAACTTTTAGGTAATGAATTCCAGGGATTGATAAGGAAATTCCAAGGAATTTATGATTACCGTTATCGCCATTAGGAAAGTAATTACCGGGGATGACTCCTTGAGAGATGCCGGAACTCGTAAATTGATACGGAGCTGTGAGTGAACTATTTACCAACTGAAGGGATTTGATCGTATCATTGTAAATATAATCCTCTAAATAAACAATATTTTGATAGTTAATCACGATACGTTCGCAATAATCCCAAGCTTGCACATTAACATCGAAAGCTTCATTTTGCGCTACAGTTGTCGGACCATGTACCCATAACCGTTCGAAATTATTATCTGCTACTGCCCGATAATCCATATTAAAATTAACCCAGAGAAGCATGACGCTGATAATTAGCACGGCTGGAATTAAGGATTTGATCTGTTTTCTCATCATCTTACTCCTCATGTATTACCCAAAGAGAAATTGCAATGCAATCATGTAAGAGGCAAGCCCTGCCAAAATTAATGCTCCAAACGTTTTACTGCGAGAATCACCAACATATAGCAAGTACCCACCTATAGCGAGGGCAATAATATTATAAAAGGGTATGAAAATTATTCCAAAGCCCATGATTGTAATGCCACCATGGTTATATGGGATTATCTTCACTTTATCATAAATTAAAGCAATGTCATCAAAGAGATCATTGATCTCTATCCATAAATCATTAAAGTTGCTTACATTCCTTGACTTTCGCCTTAATTTAGTTAGTTTATCCAATACCTGTGAATAATATACCTTCCCTGTGTCTGTTGTTATCCGTTTTTGCTTGCTAATTTTTAAGAGAGTATCTTGGATCATTGCTGTTTTATCTATAAGATTGGAGAGTTCCGCTTTATTCTTATCTTTTAATTTAGGATCTTCAATAGATTCCACTGCTGTAGTTGAATTTTCAAGGATTTGTTCCAAAATCGCCTGGAATTCGTGATGTTTCGAGTTATCAATCTTAGACGCCAAAAATAACACCCGATCAAGAAGATAGTGTGATTAAACTTATGTCAAAACAAACAAATCTCTGACTAAAATATCTTTTGTGTCAAATTCTAATAATTTCTATGAGCCTTTACAGCATCAAACATGGCAACAATATTTTCAGGGGGGACTTCAGCAGTGATATTATGCACATTAGATGCGATATATCCGCCATTTGGTTTTAAACATGCCAAATTGTATTTGACTTCTTTCTTAATCTGATCTAGTTTACCGAACGGAAGGGTCTCGGTAGTATCGCAGATTCCACCCCAAAAGGTAATCATCTCACCAAAGCGTTTCTTCAAACTGCATGGTTCCATATCCGAGGCGCTGATTTGTATGGGGTTAATTGCATCATATCCAATATCAGCAAAGTGGGAAATGAATTGAACGACTGATCCACAGCAATGATAATTTATTTTTACATCCGCGAGTTCGTGAATTTTTCTCGAAAATTGCCCTTCCAATGGTTTGATCATTGACTCATAAATCTCTTTGGGATTCATGATAGGACCGGTTTCCATAGCAAGATCCCCATTAATTGCGACAATATCCACATAAAATTCATCATCAAACTTAATCTCAGTCAGAAAAGTGGTGGCATAATCACTCCAATATTTTTCTAATTCTTCCATGGCTGCAATTATTAATTCGGGGGCTCGCCTAAAATGTCGAAGCACTGTTGCAAATCCAAAAAGGAAGGTAGTATATTCGTAAATGCAGCCTAAGGGAGGTGTAGCAATCGCAAAAGGAGTTGATCTAAGTCTTTTCGCTTCTTCTCGCAATCCTTTCAGAGGGGTTTGGTCAGTCCCATCAGGCCAAGAATAGTTCTTAATTTCTTGGACAGTTTTCATATCCTTCAGCGGGTGAATCACGGGGTCATAGAAGAAGGGATCCTTAGGATCTCTATCTGCCAAACAACCCCAAAACACACCAAATTGATCCCAAACACCTCGAAACTTGCCTTCAATTTCAGGTACGAACTTCTCAGGAACGATTGATGTTGGAGGTCGAAGCCATCGAATATCGACTTCAAATTTTGTAAGTAATTCTTCACAAGGATAGGCTAATTGTTGGACAAAATCACAGAAGCAAATATCGTTGTCTTTAATATCCAAGTGAGTTAATAAGCGTTTATAAGGATGGATATGAATTCCAGATTGGTTTCCACCAAAGTCTATAGGGACCTTATCGGGTGCTTTGTGGTTTAAAGTCGTTAAGACACGTTCTCGCGGATTCATTTCGTGACTGCCCATCGAAGAGGTTTATCAGGCGTACTTTCGCCTCTTAAAATAATTTGGTCATTTACAAAATTGAAGTCGATTGCTTTTCCATTTACTTCAATATTGCTAAAAGCCTTTGCTTGTTCCTGAGGGAGTGTTAGTGTTATTTTCCAAGTTCCAGCGATTGAAGGTGCATACCATCCTTCATATCCACTTGGGGTTTTTTCAAGTCCTACAAGTGGCGAATGAAACTTATATTCATCTTTCGGCAAGGTAGGGGTATATTCAACGCCTTCGCTCGTGAATTTTATACCTGTGAGATTGACCAAGTTGTATAAGGGCCAAGCATGGGGATGCATGTTCATAACAGGGAAGTCCGTCCAAAATAATCTTATATTCATTGTAAGTCTAGTTTCAGGTTCGGATTCAGGTGGCGTAAAAAAGGTCTGCCCGGGATATTTTGAGAGAGATGAATTATAACTATCAGGACCACTCCAAATTCCATACCAAATTTCTGGAAATACCTCTGCATGCAACGCAAGGGTATTTTTTTTCCATTCATCCCATGCGAGGTTCCCATCCACAAGGGAAAGTGCCCAAATCAGGGTGCCATTGATAGACGGCCAAACACCACCATTTGTTAGCATACCAGGATCAACAGCTACTTCTGGGAGAGTGTCCGTGAGTAGTCGTGCGCCTATCTTTTCGGATTTCCGAACTTCCTCATTTATACTCTTGAGGAGTGTTTCCCTTTGTTTCGCATCAGCCACCCCCCCGATAATTGTCCAAGGTTGCGGTTCGAGCCACAACCGCTCTATCCCAACCCACCCAAGTTCCTCGGTCAACCAAGCCCTTTTGAACCATTTTCCGGTCCATTGCTCTTTTACTGCCTTCCGCTGAGCCGCTGCTCGTTGTTTGGCGTCCTCTGCTAATTCTAAATTACCCGAATACGTAAGAAGCTGGGCATACAGATCTAAAACAAATGTTGCCATGGCGCCATTAAGCACACTTTCGCCCCGCTTTTTCACCTTTCCAATGAGTTTGTTAGGTACAAACCCGTGAATCACCCCGTCATTCCAGTCACCATTTGAGATTCGCTGTAACCCATGCTGCCCGGTTCCAGTAACATTAACTAAATGATTATAACACCGTGCAAGTAGCTCCTTAACTCGTGCTTTACCAGCTTTCCGACCATAAATTGGATAAGTTGGAACTTCCTCATCCAGGAAGGCTAAATCGCGCGTCGCTAAAACGTATTCACTCGTTACCCATAAAAGCCACATTTCCAAATCACTTGGAACATAGGGTGCAGGCATCTTCATCCCACTACCTACAATTCCATAGGGAATTTCATTATTCTTGCGAACTGTTTTTAGAGTATATCTAACAATTTCTTTGACCAATGGGGGATCATAATAAATAAATGGTAGAACATGCTGAAGTGGATCTCGGGATGCCCCTTGAAAACCCATTATATATTGATATATATGACCTTGTGATAAAATATGTTCCTTAAAGAACGAATCGTAAGTTAAATTGCTCCGTAAATAATAATGATGCCAGAGTATCTCACGATCTACCCACGGCTCCTCTTTTGAAGCGAGACTAATTCGATTTTGCTTCCACTTTTCACAAGATTTAGATAATAAAGTTGGAAGTGTATCCTGATAATTAGAAAAAAGTGATTTGATCTCATATCCCTCAGGAATGTAGCCATAGGCAAATGAGAGTATTTTCTCTTCACCTGGTTCTAGGTGTAACTTTCGTTCAAGTATTAGGCCATGATCAGTCATGGATGAGTCAATCTTTGTCGGAAGGGCTTTTTTCAAACCATCAGGCGATTCAATACCTCCCTCACCAAAAAAGTTTGAGGTATTCGTTGCCATACCATCCGCGGGTCCATCTAGCGACATGAGGAATGTAGGAGGGGGACTTTCATCTTCAAGTGTAGCTTCTTTAACGGGTCTTTTAACGCGTCCTCCCGTGATTTTCCGATAAAATGTGGCCAAAAAAAAGTTAATCAAAGCCCAAGCGAGCTTTGTGGTTAATTTGTTCCCTTTAAAGCGTTTGGTAACTTTAATTCCGTCTCCATTCCCAATAGTTTCGAAATTATGTTCAAACCTATCACTAAACAACCGCCGTAATTCAGGCACGGTCCTTTTTGACACTACCCCAAAAATAAATGATTTGAATGAAAATTGGTACATTTTACAACCCCAATATTCAACCCACCGGAGATTGACAGCTTTATCTCGATTATTTTTTATTTTCGTTTGAGAAATCAAGACAGGATCGTCCCCATAGGGTGCAAAAATGACTTGGTCTGCTATTAATCCGGCTCCTTTAACAACCTTCTGATAATATCCTATTCCAAAAAGTCGTTCGAAGGAATCACCTTGACCTGGGTAATTGGTACTAAGAACGGTAGTTCCGTCTGTCAAGTACCCAAATCCACCTGCATAAAGACCTTGCTCAGGGTTCTGGTCATTAAGGTACTTGGGACTTCCCTCATCTTGACGAACCTGAACATGCCCATAATTAGAGGCAACTCCAACTAGGCGATCATTCCCTACTTGGTGCATATGCTCATTTTTCGGATGCCATTCTTCATTAACAGGGCTACTTGCCTTAGAATCATTCAAATGATCACAAGTGTAACGATAGGCTGGTAATCCGAACTCATCTTTAACCCACTCACCAAAATAACCGGATCCGAATTCCTTTTTTGACATATTCAATCGCTTCCAATCATATTCAAAACTTAATTATTACTGATAAGAAACAGTTTATATAAGTTGCAGAGTTGTAATAAAAAAAAATCGTGAAGAAAAATGGCATTGAAGCAGCTCACAGATATTTTAGTCAATTTAGATGCAGATGAAATTGTTAATGCAGTTAAGACCGAATTAGATGCTGGAACCGCTCCTAAGGATATATTGGCGGCACTTACTAAGGGCATGAATGAAGTAGGCAACCTTTACGAGCAAAAAGAGTATTATCTCACAGAACTAGTCCTAGCTGGCGAAATGATGAAAGATGTAATGGAAGTACTACAACCGCATTTAAAAACTGATGAAGTTCAAACTAAGGGAACCGTAATTTTGGCAACAGTAGAGGGCGATAACCATGATATTGGTAAGAATATTCTAAAAACCCTTCTAATATCAGCAGGTTATACCGTCCTAGATTTAGGCAAGGATGTTTCTGTGAATAAAATCGTTGAAAAGGTAAAAGCGTCCAATGCACCAGTGGTAGGCTTAAGTTCGCTTCTCACAATGACAGTTAATGAAATTTCATTAGTAGATAAAGCATTAAAGGCGGCAGGACTTCGTGATCAAACACGTCTTATCGTTGGTGGAGCCCCTCTGAGTATGGAACTTGCAAGAAAACTCGGGGCCGATGATTTCGCTGCTGATGCTGTAGATGGTGTAAGAAAAATTAATGAACTAATGGGGATCTGAGTTAGATGGATGCACCGACACGTGTAATGAAAACATTTAACCATGAAGAACCTGATCGCGTCCCTGCATTTGAAAATGCCTTCGATAGCAGAACTATAAAAAAATATTTCAAGATGAAAATGGGCGGAGAGACCGCAGTAAAGGCGCTTCAGTATATTCCTTTTCGAAGTCGCTTCCTCAGATGGATAATGGGAAAACGAGATTTTCTTGCAAAAAGTATGCTTAATGGATATAAATTTTACCGAAACATGAAGTTGGACATCGGCTTGAGCCTTACGTCCATTTTACCCAAAAAAATAATCAAGGGTGGATTCATCGATGAGTATGGGCGAATCATGAAATTCGAGAAATATAAAGGCGATGGGACTTATATTATGGGTTATCATGGCGGCGCTATGAAGACTTTCGAAGATTATGAAAGTTGGGAATCTTTAGAGGCAAATGAGGAAAGGCGGATTAACGGCTTTCTTGCGGGTAGAGATGTTCAAAAAGAGCTAAATAATGAAATCTTCTCTATTCCCACAGCAGGCGCACTCATGGAATGTAGCTGGGAGGGCTTCGGATTAGAAAATTTCTCACGGATCCTTATCCATCATAAACAAGCTAAAAGAATATTTGACGATCGAGGCAAATTCACCCTAGAATTGGTCAAAATTTTAGCCGAGAATGATGCACAGGTAATCCTATTATTTGATGATTATGGATTTAAAAATGGTCTTTTCATGAGCCCCCGTAACTATCGCACCTATATTTTTCCGTGGCTCAAACAAATCTGTGAAGCTGCCCATAAACATGATTGTAAAATTTGGTTGCATTCCTGTGGGGATATTTTAGCTATCTTTGAAGATTTGGTTAATCTTGGCATTGATGCCTTTCACCCCATTGAACCTTCTACAGCAAATCCAGATTATGATATTTTCAAACTTAATGAAAAATATGGAGATAAGGTTACATTCGTCGGAAACATTGCGCCACAGATGCTTTCTACAGGGGAAATTTCAGAAATTGAAGACTATAGCAAGAAATTAATTCGCGAATTAGCCCCAGGCGGAGGATACATCTTTAGTAGCGGCCATAGTATCAATCCTGCAGTAACTTTGGATCGATGGCTTGCTGTTTTAAACATTCGTGAAAAATATGGAAATTATCCAGTAAATGTGCCCGTCTAAATGAATCTAGCAGAAGGTAACTTATACAATTCAGGGCTGGAGAAATTGAAAATGAATTCTAGGGATCTAACACTTTCAGCAATTGACGGTATTCCTGAAAAGATCCCATTTAATCCATATATTATGCATCTTGCTGCCGTTTTTGCAGGGATTGAATATTCCCAAAAATTTTGTCAAAACGCAGTGGATTTAGCTAATGCTCAGATTAAGTGTGCTCAAGCGTTTGGGATTGACCATGTGAATGTTTCTACTGATGCCTTACGGGAAGCTAGTGCTTGGGGGGTTGAAATTGATTTTTCAGGTCATACCCCCGTTGCTAAAAAAGGGACCTATTTGGATTGGAAGGAATTCGATTCAATAGAAAACCCAAATCTTCTTGAATCCCCTCGTATTCAAAATCGTGCTGAAGCCGTAAATATTCTCAGAAAAAAAGCCCCAGACCAATGTGTAATAGGGTGGATCGAAGCGCCTTTCGCCGAGCTGTGTAGTATTTTTGATATGGTTGAAGTTATCAAGATATGGATGCGAAAGGATTGGGATAAGATTTTCAAAAAGCTTCTGGAAAGAATCGTCCCAATTCAACTTGAGTTTGCCAAATTACAAATAGACGCAGGGGCGGATATTATTGGTGCAGGAGACTCTGCAATTTCTCAAATTGGACCGAAATGGTATAAAATCTCGACTTTAAATGAAACCAGAAAACTGTTTAAAAACATTTCTAAACATGTGCCAGTTTTGTATCATTGTTGTGGAGATAATTCGCGGATAGATCAGGAGGGCAATGATATGTTACAACTACTTGTGAGTACAGGAGCAGCTATACTTGATATTGATTATCAAGTTGATTTAAAACTCGCGAAACAGAAAGTTGGTAAAAATTTATGTATTAGAGGTAATACTGATACAAGGATTCTTGGCAATTCCTCTATCAGTCAATTAACAGTAGAGGAATTGATTAGGCAAACCATCGAGGGGGGAAAGTCTGGTGGAAGATATATGTTTGCTGCGGGTTGTGAATGGCCATGGGCGCCAAAGGATGTAGCAATAAGGAATCTGCGTACCGCTAAAAAAGTAATAGAAAAGCTTGGAAATTATTAAATCACTTAGAATTATTGTCGATTCTTTAATTAGATTAGTGAAAGAATAAGCAAGATTTACATTAAACATTAAAAAGTATGGTAAATTGTTAAGAAATAAAGATATAATGATAGTTGTTTTTACTAATTATAGAGTGGTGGTAAAGGATGTCAAAAGATCTTGAGGCGTTAAAAGTCCGGTTGTTAAAAATTGCTCAGCAGGAATCGCTCAAATTTGGGAAAGATGTATCAGAAGAAATGAAACGAAATATCAAACTTGAAAAGAATGACGGGGAGAAATGGGTAAAAATAATTTATATAGGAACGGAGATTAAACGCAAATCCATTGATAAAGAAAGTTTCAAAGTTCTCTTAAGACAGATTGTTCCTGAAGGAGAATTACCTAAATTTGAGATATTTGAAAAAGATGATCACATAAAATTACAATTTGATGAAGCAGAAGTTGCAAATAAAGTATATAACCACTATAATGGCTTCTTTTTTGGGAACTTGCAAGCTGATGTTGTGAATAATTACCTAACGAAGTATATTAAAGAAATGTTAGACGAAGGCTGCGCGACTGGAGCCTGTGGTCATGATCATGCTGCAGATACCTCTTGTTCTGGAGGAAGCTGTGGCTGCGCACCGCTAGATGACTCGAAAGAAAAATAAGAGATTTCAACAGACTCTTATTTTTCCTCATTTTCTTTTTAAGCAACACTCACTTAAGGAATAAAATAAATTGCATTAGCTCGTAAGTTCATAGGATTGAAAATGAAGAAAAGGCACTTCACATATCCGGGCATGCCATCACCAGAGATAGTAAAATTTCATAATAGCTGTGTTCTAATTGATTTACATGTAGATGCTTTATTAAGTTGGAAACTATTTCGTATCAACCTATGTCGCCAGCATACCAGCCCAAGTATGCTCCCGAGAGGTCTTTTATTTTTCCATGCAGATGTGCCCAGGCTTCGCATCGGAAATGTTAGTGGCGTTTTTTTAGGATTAGTCCCAAAGCCATTTGGCAGAAACGCATCTCATATTGATAAAATGATCAATGAAGCTGAGAAAATTACTCAAAAACTCCCTACGCTTTGCACTATGGCACGATCGGCAGAGGATATAGAGGGTGCAAAAAAACAGCGAAAAGTCGCCTTTTTATTAGGTATTGAAGGAGCTACGTGTTTCGATGGGGATCCAAGACGTGTTCGATACTATGCAAAGCGAGGAGTTCGCTATGTAGGCTTGGTTCACTTTAACGCCAACTTTGCAGCATCTCCTGGAATTGGTCTAGGCTCAAAAGGTGGAGGTTTAACTGCTCATGGGAAGATTGTTGTTGAGGAATGTCTTAGAAATAAAATAATTTTGGATCTTGCTCATATCTCCCCTGAAGGGTTTTTTAATGTGATAGATCTCCTCCCAGAAAAATATCCTGCGATTGTATCTCATGCAGGTATCAACAAAGCTCATAAACACAAGAGAAGCCTCAGTGATGATCAAGTACGGGCCTTGGCGGCGACTGGGGGAGTAGTCGGAGTGATGAATCAAGCCCTCTTCATTGGTGGTAACACAATGCAAGATTACATTGATCACGTCATGGCAGCTCGAGATATTGCCGGCTATAAGCATGTTGCTATCGGATCGGATTTTGATGGAGTAATTTTTCCCATGAAGGGATTAGAAGATGTTACCCGATTCCCATCATTAACGGCTGCTTTACTCGATGCGGGCTTGCCGAAAAACGAGGTGAAAGCAATTCTAGGAGAAAATATGCTCCGAGTATTAAGGGCAGTTCCGCCTAAATACCCCTTAAAAAAATAGAGAGGATTATTGAAGGGCGACAATTTCTATGACAGAAATCTACTGGTTTAGTAAGAAGCAAGGAAAGAAATGGCTATGTATCTTTCTTGCGGTTTTTGTGAATTTAGCATTTATCTTAGGCATTTTACTAGGCCTTGAATCCTTATGGGGGGAAATGAATTATTATATCGGAGATGCAATTGGTGCCGAATTTAATTATTCCCTTATCTTAATCTTATTGATACTACTTCCTATGATTTATTGTGGAATTTTAGTTATACATAATATTCGTAGACTTATCAAAATAGACCGAATTACACCAAATTTAGCCCACAAAATCGCCTCAATTGCTTTACTTGTTTTGTTTGACCTAATCATAATTATATTAATTGTCCTCTTTGGTAAAGATGCGGTTAATGTAAGTTCGATGTTTGAGAATATCAGCATATTTCTGTATCTGGCAGTTTTTATTGGACTTTTTATTTCACTGTATGCCATATTAGATAAGCTGAAGAGGAGCATGAAACATCCCGGAAACGGTGGGAAAAATAAGAGGGGGAAAGCAAGCTTAATTATCGCCACAATATGTATTGGATATTTAGCTGGTTTTAGCTTACCTTTTTTATTTCCAGCAGTCAATGTAATAAGTGGAAATCTACCCACGAAACCAAAGATTATTGCACATCGAGGTGCTGCACATATCGCTCCAGAAAATACAATTATAGCTGGTCAAGTGGCAGTAACCCTATCAGTAGATGGATGGGAGATTGATGTGCAAGTATCACGAGACGGAATTCCCTTTATAATACATGATGATACTTTGAAGCGTACCACCAATGTCTCTGAAGAGTTTCCAGGTCGTGAAAACGAGCACTCATCGAACTTCACTTGGGCAGAGTTACAACGGCTTAACGCGGGTAGTTGGTTTGTCAATAAAGATCCCTATAGAGCTATAGCAAAAGGGCTTGTTACACAGGAACAAATTGCTTTATTTCATACTGCAACCATTCCTAGTTTAGAAGAAGCCGTAAATTTTACTCGTGATAATGGTATTCTCTTAGATGTCGATTTCAAGGGAATACCCAGCTGGCATCCAAATTATACCACCTATTTCAATATTTGTCTGTCAGTATTAAAAGCCGGAGGCATTGATGATCAGATTTGGATCGCCACCGGGAACACTAATTGGCTCAACCAAACTCAGATTGAGGCGCCTAACATGACAACTGCGTTAAGTATTGAATACCCAGATTTAGTTTCGGTGAGTGATTTCCTGACAACTGGTTATAATATAACAAATATGCATCATGGACTACCATATGATTTAATGCGGTCTTATGTGGCTGCGGGAGTTCCAATAAATATGTGGACTATCGATAGTATATGGCGGTTTAGTCAGCTATGGTGTCTAGGAATAACTTTTGTAGTAACAAACGAGCCGCACAAGTTTGTTGGGTTGCTTCAGCCAAATTGGTATTTGCATACTGAAATTTACACGCTATTTTGGATCGTAATATACCTCCTTGGACTATCTTTTATAGCAGTGCTCAAATATGGCTCCAAGACTAAACCAACAAGCTAAGGATTTTTCATAAAGGGATTTGTATGGTGAAACAGGTAGAAGAAAATCTCGATCCGAGAAAGGCTTATGCTCGAGCCCTTTACCGTTCGGTCGGATTTACAGATGAAGATTTACAAAAACCGCTAGTCGCAGTTGTGAACTCGTGGAGTGAGTATACGCCCGGACATGTACATTTACGTCAGTTAGCAGAATATGTGAAGAGAGGGATTCGGGAAGCGGGTGGGATGCCCGCGGAATTTAACACAATTGCAGCTTGTGATGGTATCTGCCAAGGGGAAGGAATGCACTATATCTTGCCGTCTCGCGAGATAATAGCTGCTTCTGTGGAGATGATGGTAAAAGCGCACTCTGCACAAGCAATGGTTATGCTTTGCTCTTGTGATAAAATTGTTCCGGGGATGTTGCTTGCTGCAGTCCGTTGCGATATTCCGACGATTTTTCTAACCGGAGGAATCATGGATCCGAAGCGGATTGGCGAAAAAATAATGGTTACAAGTGACATTAAGGAGGCCATCGGGGCTTACAACTCGGGACTTATTTCGAAAGAGGAATTTTACAGACTAGAATCAGAAATTTGTTGTAGCTATGGAACCTGCAATATGATGGGCACTGCTGTGACGATGAGTTGTTTAGTGGAGACGTTAGGTTTATCGTTACCTCGAACCGCAACTTTTTCTGCAACCTCCTCCGAGCATCCGGACCTTGCTCATCAAACAGGCACGCGGATTATGGATCTTCTTGAAGAAAATGTTACCGCAACCCAAATTATCACAGCTAAATCTATAGAAAATGCGTGTCGAATGGGTTTAGCGGTTGGTGGATCATCAAACATGGTTCTGCATATGTGTGCCTTAGCAGCTGAATTAGGAATTAAATTAATTATGGATGATTTTGAGAATCTTAGCCGTACTACACCTCTCCTTGCCAAGTTTAAACCAGCGTCGGACTTAACCATAACTGATTTCCACACGGCAGGGGGCGTTTATGGGGTTTTGACACAATTAGAAAAAGCCTTGCATTTAGACTATCCGACTGTCACAGGAAAGACGATGCGAGAAAACCTAAAGACCGTAAAAAATGTTGATGCAAAAATTATTCACCCCGTTTCTAATCCCTTAGCAGTAGAGGGTGGTTTAGCAATACTAAAAGGTTCTTTGGCACCGGAAGGAGCTTTAGTCAAGCAAAGTGCAGTGCATCCAGATATGCTCGTGCATGAAGGACCAGCTAAAATTTTCGAGAGTGAAGAAGAAGTAAAGAACGCGCTCATGGATAAATCTATAGAAAAAGGTGATGTTTTAGTGATCCGAAACGAAGGGCCTAAAGGCGGTCCAGGCATGCGCGAACTTTCGCTCCCTGCAGCTATCTTATTTGGTATGGGATTGGGGGATTCTGTCGCAATGGTTACTGATGGACGATATTCTGGTGCCACCCGGGGACCTTGTATTGGGCATGTGTGCCCTGAATCAGCAGATGGAGGACCAATCGCGATTGTTAAGAATGGGGACCATATTCTCATCGATATTCCTCATAGGAAGTTAGATTTAGTTTCTATTGATGAGGCTGAAATCCAATCTCGTTTGAGACGTTGGAAAAAACCTGAAAAAAAAATACAGAAAGGCTTCCTCGCCTATTACGCCGAACATGTATCCTCCGCACGATATGGTGCAATTTTAGAATAAAATAAAAATGACAAATAGAGGTTAATTAATTAACAAAAGCATGATTGGAGCTGAGTAAAATGGCAAAGCTATTACGAATTAACATGAGAAAGAAGTCCCATAAGTTTGAACCACTAAAATCTGATTATACCAAGTTAGCAGGACGGGCATTAACTAGTAAGATAGTCCTTGACGAAGTAGATCCAACCTGTAATCCAATAGGTCCGAAAAATAAGGTTATATTTGCAAATGGTATATTTGTTGGAACTTCCTTCCCTTGTCCAGGGCGATTGTCCGTGGGGGCGAAGAGTCCTTTGACTGGAGGGATTAAAGAAAGTAATGCAGGTGGAATTGCGGCAACGCGAATGGGTCAATTAGGGATCCGGGCAATAGTAGTAGAAGAAATTCCAGAAGAAGAGGATCTCTATACATTAGTGATCTCGAACGACAAAGTGAAATTTGAGAGAAACCCAGAATTGAAAGGAAAGGGAAATTATGAAGCCGTTGCTAAGCTCATGGAAAAGTGGGGTGAAAAAATTGCCATAATATCCATTGGGCCTGCGGGTGAACAAAAACTAGCGGCTGCAACGGTCGCTGTGACCGATTTATTTGGACATCCTGCACGCCATGCAGGGCGGGGTGGAATGGGTGCCGTTTTAGGGAGTAAGGGCATTAAAGCAATAATACTGCCAAAACCATCAAAGTTCGATTACGACCCCATCAAAAATAAAGAGGAATTTAAGAAACTTACCACTGAATATAACAAGATCCTCATTCCAAAAAAACGGGGCTTGACCGTCTATGGAACGTCAGCCTTAGTTCGTATTGCGAATGAAATAGGGGGGCTTCCCACAAAGAATTTTAGAATGGGAAACTTTGATCAAATGGAAAATATTAGCGGTGAAACAATTTACAACACAATAACCAGCAGAGGCGGGCGACCAACGGAAGCATGTAGTCCCGGCTGTGTAATTCGCTGTTCAAACATGTATGTCGATAAAGATGGGAACTATTTGACCTCGGGGTTCGAATATGAAACGATTGTTTTGAATGGATCAAATCTTCTCATTGGTGATTTGGATACAGTTGCGCGAATTGATCGCACCTGTGATGATATGGGCGTAGATACCATTGAGATGGGGAATGCGATGGCGGTTGCGATGGAGGCTGGAATGGTTGAGTGGGGTGACGGAGAGGGTGTATTAGAGTTGTTACGAGGCATTGGAGAAGGTTCCATGAATAGTAAGATTGTAGCCTCGGGTGCCACTACCGCGGGAAAAGTAATTGGAGTGCGGCGAGTTACTCAATGCATGGGACAAGGTTTCCCAGCCTATGACCCCCGAGTGTTTAAGGGAATGGGTGCAACCTATGCAACTTCTCCAATGGGTGCCGATCATACTTCAGGTCCGGCGATCCCTGGTCGAATCGGATGGGATACTGCCAATCCTGAAAGTTACGGGGATTTGAAGGAATCCAAAGGGAAAATCAAATTAGGGCGAGAGCTTGAAATAATTGTTTCCCTTTGTGATGCTTTCGGTTTCTGTTACTTTGTCTGGCCTGATTTAGATTTTCTTGCTAAAGCCATCAACGCTAGATATGGCTGGAACTTCGACTTTGATAAGTTGATTAGTTACGGAAAAATGGTCTTACTAAATGAACATGAATTCAATGCACGTGCGGGTATTCCTCAAAATGCATCAATGCCTTCGTTCTTTTATGATGAAGAACTACCTCCAACTAACCAAAAGTTCGATTTAAAACCCGAAAAATTAAAGGAAATCATCAATTATTTTTAGCTTCATTCCAATCTGAGCAATTTCTGGGCGTTTAGGCCCATTATTTTTTCAATTTCGTTGAAGGATAAGTAATCATTGTTTTGAAAGAGGTAGACACAAGCTTCGATCATTTCCGGACAAAATCCATCGGACCCAAAGAGAATTTTATCCATACCTATGACTTCCTTAGCGTGCAACAGGATCTCCCGTAACTTATTTGGCATCATATACATCAAATTGCTAATATCTAAATGGACATTTGGGAACTGGCAGGCTAGAGCGACCCCTATGTCGCTCCATGGATAGCCGCAATGGGCTAAGATGGTTTTCATTTTCGGGTAGGAGGCGATTACCGTATCTAGCATCGCGGGATTTGCCGAACTGAGTCCCATTTTGGTTCCTGGAGTACCTGGTGGAGGATACCCTGTATGAAACAACACAGGAACATCATGTGTGGTCGCTATTTCATAAGCAGAATAAAGATTTTTTTCGTTTAATTGTTTTTTACGGAAAGGTAGGAGAATTTTTAATCCCTTAAAACCTTCTTCGGTTAAAGCACGATCGACCGCCTGCGAAATCTCTGAAGGGTCTTCAGATTTCTCCGGTGGGTTATAAAAAGGGATGAAAAAGTCGGGTTTCGCCTTTACCCAACTCTTAATCCGCTCATTTTCCTTAGCACTTGCAGCCAGTAAAACTACTTTATCTAAACCCGCCCTTTCGGCATGTGCAGCAGTCTTTTCTAGAATATTTTTTGTAGTAATAGGTTTAATTTTATCCAGTGCATTCAAAATTCGTTGTTGAAATCCATATCCTTCAAAAACCTGAAACCCGCTCTTCAAGGTTTGAATGGTGTTTGTCTCATAAAATAAATGACAATGACAATCTATTCGCATAAGCTTAACAGTTAAACATTTAACATATAAATTTTAATTTCTATGCATTATAGATCAAAATTTAGAGGAATAGATATGTTACAATTAAAAAAGTTTGCCAATTGGCCCTCTGACAAGACTCTGAAGATGTCACTGATTATAGGGGTTGCCTTACTAGTTATTATATATCCACTTATGATGTGGTTATTCACCCTATCAGGAGATACCACGAACATACTTGCAAGTCAACTTTCTTTTAGTGGACCGTTCCTAAAAGCACAATACGCGATTATCAACGGAGCTGGAGGTCTAGAAAGTTATCGGTTAGCTCAAACCCTTGATTATGGGTTCATGATAAGTTATGGCTTACTCATTTTCACCATAGGTCTAATGATTTCCCGTAAATTCGATGAGAACACATTATGGCGAAAAATCGGATTGATAATGGCGTTAAGCGGAGTTGTAACTGCAATTCTCGATGCATTTGAGAA
>JAEOSY010000247.1 GCA_016840125.1 Candidatus Helarchaeota archaeon
ATAATCCGATGAGAGCACAAAAGCCCCAGCATTTTTTAGATATGGATATGGATTCTCAACAAAACCAGGTAATTGTACACAATCATCCAAACCAAGCTCTTTGATTAAGGACTCAAGGTAAGGTCTTGATTCCCCTTCACCAAAAATAATTAGTCGGGTTTCACTTTCTTTCCTTATTTGTGCAACCGCCCTTAATAAACGCGGAAAATTCTTTTGTTGGTTTAGTCTTCCAACACCAACGATTACTTGAGGTTCTCCTGGTTGAAACCATTGGTGATCAAGTGGTTCATTTATCCTGGACTGCATTTCAGGGGTAATGATTGGGCTGTAAATTACACGAATTTTTCCTCGCAGTAGTTTTGCATAAATTGCCAGGTCATCTGCAACTCCTTTTGACACTGCAATGATTTCATCCGCCAAAGGATAGATAAAGGACATCATTATTTTTTCTAAGATCTTCTTATACCTAGGTCGATTTTGAATAGATACAGTGTTAGCAATTCTTATAATAATCCGTGGCCTTGATTGAATGGTTCGTGATGTAATTATGGCAATCAAATTGATAAGATCCAATGTAGCGATCAGCGTATCTGGCTTGCTTGCGAGAATATATCTTCGCAAAGATGGCAAACATGAGTATGGTGTTTTTTTGTTTAAATCGATCAGACTGATCCTCGGCGACAAACTGCTGAGGTAAACACCTTCCCCTCGAGTTAAAACCATATGGATTTCACAACTATTTCCCGCAAGGTAGTTTGCCATTGAAACCATGTTTCGTTCAGCGCCCCCACCAGCAAGGTTTTCTAGAAAAAAGGCCACCTTTTTATTGGTATTTCCCCTCATGTTAAAAAATTCCGCTCTAAAAAGGTTTTTATTCGCTGAGCGCGCTTATCCCATGTATATTGCTCGACATCATGTCTCGCCTGCTGCCCCATTCGTTGTGAATCCTCTGGATTCTCTAGACACCATTGGATGCCTTCAGCCAGCGCCTCACCACTATCTGGTGCCACCAAAATTGCATTTTCTTTATCACGAAGAATTTCCCGAATAACAGGAAAATCGGTAGCGATGATTGGCTTTCCAGCAGCCATGTACTCAAACAACTTCATTGGGGACATATCCTGATGGGTTGGTGTCTTTGTTGTATATGGCATAATAAGTATATCGAAAGTGTACAAATATTTATACAAAATTTTCTGCGATACAAATCCAAAAAAATGGATATTATTTACGTTGTTTTGACAAGCATAATTTTGACAGCGAATAATATCGTCCGGATCGCCCCCAACGACACAAAAAAACAAGTCAGGGAAATGTTTAGCTGCTTTAATTAGCTCCTCTATCCCTCGTCCAGGATACAAGCTGCCACTGAATCCAATGATTGTTTTATTATCAGGGATAGATAGTTTCCTTTTCTCTGGCTGAATATGATGAAATATATTCAAGTCAACACCTGTTGGTGCTACTAATATCTTGTTCTCTGGAATCTTAAGTGAAATGAGTGCATTCTTTGCAGCCCGAGTTATAGCGATAAAGGCAAGTCTACTCCCACCTTGTTGAGTGTACCGAAGTAATAATGGAAACACTCTGTTTTCTCTCATTAAGTCCAATTGGTGGTGTTCAAGAATGATACTTGCACCAAACAGAATTCCCAGGAAGGCAATTTCTACGTGTCTTACTAACAGCAGCTTAATTTTTTTAATAAAAACTACATAGAAGACCGACCAGAATTTGTAAATTACTCGACCAATAATCCCAAGTTTATAAAAAAATTCGCCTGGAAGATAATTGATCTCGAACTGGTTAGTTATATTGTAAAATGACCAGATGTCTTTATCCTGTGATAAGTTTGACAAGAGGGATCCTTGTCCACTTGGGATGACTAAATTCACATCTATCCCATGCCTTTGGATCGCAGAACAGGTTTTCATCACACCGACCGGAAATGCTTTTCTGGATGGGATTGGGGCGTAATGAGTTATATAGGCAAGTTTCATCTTCGTAAT
>JAEOSY010000248.1 GCA_016840125.1 Candidatus Helarchaeota archaeon
ACCTATTCTTATACTCAGCCAATTCAAATGGATACTGAACTTCAGTTATCGCGTCTGGATCGAAGGCGCCTGGTGTTAAGCCTTTAACAGTCATGTCGTTGCCCCTTTTTTGTCAAAAATTTTTAGACTTTATTTTGAGCGTGATTTCATTAAAAAAGGTGCAGCTTATTTAACAATTGACGTTAATACCTTAAATGGATCTCATATTATCTAATAAAACCCTGCTGAAATCTGGAGCGCTTTATTTGGGATAGGTTACCCATTAGCTCACAGTTTTGTTTCAAAAAATTTTATTTCTCGCATTGATAGCTCTTGGATATATTTGATAGGATCAATACAAGCTTCAGGAGGAAGGACACCCTCACCTTGAATTTCCCCTTTAGCTATCATTTGAGCCACTATGGATGGAGGAATACCTGTTAAATATGATGTAGGAGTTATGCCTTCTTTTTTTAAACCAACTGACATTACATCGAATACATAAGATGTATCTTTATCCTTTTCTTCCCCTTTAACTATAACTTTTAACGAATCGCACCCCTCCTGAAATTTTTCCTCTCTTTTCACTTTGGAAATTATTTCTGCCATTAAATTTATGGCTGTAGTCTCTCTGCCCATTATTTTCAATTTTTTATGGCTCAATAATCCTAAAGATTTCAGTGTCTCTATTTTTTCAACTAAACTAAGATCCCACGAATCTAGATAAGTTAAAGTCCTAAGACCTTCAATATATTGTGGAACTGTTGCAAGTTCTGAATGTAAAATATTGTATGTTTTTAGCTCACCAATTGGATCTCTAAATAATGTATTTTCAACTATTGAAAAGGGAGGAACTTCCCTGTACTGCCCATTTTCATAGACTATTGCATTTTCAGTTGCTTCATTGATTATGGTTTCTACAGCAAAGGCAAAGGTCATATTAGAAACGTTAGATCCATATCTTATATGGATTTCTTCTACTTTATCCAATTTGTCGGCGCCATATCGGCAAAGTACATTTGATGTACCGGGGTCTGAGCCCATTCCAGGAATCACAAGGATACCAGCATTTTTAACTTTATCATGGAGCTTAATTTGCTCTTTGGTACAATAATATAAGCCACCCAAGTCTATTATTGGAACTTTAGCTTTCATTGCTGCTTGCATCGCATTTATGTTGAATTCATAATAAGCTCCATTTATTGTGACATCTACCTCTTCCTCTTTCATAATCTCTGCAACTTTATCTATTTCCCGGAGGTCGACTTTTTTAGGTATAAGTCTTTTATCAGCAAGATTGTGGACTCTTGCTTTTACCCTTTCATAATCAATGTCGGCAGCTATTATTTTGGATGCCTCGGAAAATTCAAGCAAATCTTTGATTATAGTCAGAGTCATTGCTCCTGCTGCTCCAAGAACTAAAATTTTCATGGTATTTTACATTCCTTCCCTCAAATATTTTTGACATAGAATTATAGAATTCAAGTAGCTCAAATCTTTATAAAACACGGGCTAACCAATCAACCGTGCAATCTTCCAGAGCCCATCCCTATTTTGCCTGCAGGTCAGAAATTTTCTGAAAGCAAATTAATCGTATTTAATTTTTATGTCAAGCAAAAATATTAAAAATTAATCAAAAAATATTGAATTGTTGATAAATATATGCGAATAATATTAAAAAACAATTATTTTTCATCAATTAATGCGAAATTATAGTTTATTTAATTAAAGTTCAACGCCTGATGTGGCTCATGAGCCTGGAAGCCGTTTATTTGAAGCCAATCACCATCCGGCCGCATCCGTAACGCAAACTATATCCCTATCTGTTCAAGGGACTTACGATAGATCGCTCTAACCGGGGGTCGGCGGAAGATATCACTTATATTCCGATGAACCGTGGGTTCATGTATCTTGTGGCTGTCATGGACTGGCACATCCGCAAGGTTTTATCCTAGCGTCTATCCAATACCCCCGGACCAATTTTTGTATCGAGGCCGTTGTAGAGATTAGCCGCTATGGGAGGCCAGAAATCTTTGATACCGACCAAGGGGTTCAGTATGCCGCCAGCGCCTTCACAGATTTGCTCAAGTCTCATAATGTGCACATCAGCATGGATGGCTATGGCCGAGTCCAGGACAATATCTTATTGAGCGCCTGTGGTGGACGCTCAAGTATCAATATCTTTACCTGTGGTCTTTTGACAACGCAGCTGAGCTGCGAAAAGGACTTGAGCAATGGTTTAACTTTTACAACTGTGAGCGGTCGCATCAAGCTTTTGACAATCTAACCCCAGATGAGGTTTACTTCGGTTTTCCTCATCCTCTGGCCCAAGGACCTTGAGGCCTTTTCAATAAACTGCCAACTCAGAGCTTAACTCTAAGCTCAGGTTGTCCAATTAATTGGGTCCAGAGCCCCTTGCTATACATTGTTTGATAATAAAAAAGTTAGTTATTGAATCGATTAATAAGGTAAAAGGTGAGCATTTTGAAAAAAAAAATTGACGCAATCGATAGCAAAATTATTTTTTTACTGCAAAGAGATGGAAGAATGCCCAATAATAAGATTGCAAAACATGTAGGGATTGCTGAATCCACAGTTCGTTCCCGTTTAGATAAATTAACAAAAAATGGGCTAATCCGAATTGTAGCCGTAAGCGATCCATTTGAGCTTGGCTTCGATATCGCTGGAAATATTAAAATTAATGTTGATATTAAGAAAGTTGATAATGTGATCAGAGAATTGAAGAATATGAAAGAAATTTGGTATGCGGTATTGACAACCGGTGGAACTGATATAGATGCTGATTTTATTGTCGAATCTCGCGATGAGCTTCGGACTTTGATTTTAGAAAAAATCAATAAAATAGACGGAGTAAATAAAACTGAGACATCTATGATTATGGATTTTATAAAAAGAGAATATACTTGGGGAACTTCGGTGAAAAAATGAAAAGCTTAGTTTGTCTTGAAGCAAAGATAAGGTTTTCCATTCAAATCTTATTGCAAGATTAGGTTCAAAAGAAGATCAATAGACATAAAATCTCTTTCAGGCCTCATCGCGTTATAAACTAGTCCATTAATCATTCACCTATCATCATCTGATTCCAATTCTAATATTAAAATATGATCACCTTCATGCAGCAATGAAATATTTTTTAGATAAGTTTAAAAACAAGATACAACATAGATACTACAGATAGCTACTAAAACGGAATACTCAAAAATTGAGATATGGCCATCCTGACACACTTTAACGAAATAGGGTCAGTTGTGGATAACGTAACGAAATCCTCATATTGTAGCGAGTAGAGATTTCGGCTATATTTAAATAATCGGATGAAGTGATATTTTTTTTGGATGGCACTAAGTAATATAAAATGTCTAAGAATTGAAGATTAGGTAGGGCAAATATTAACTTTTACTTCTGAAAGTTGCAGT
>JAEOSY010000022.1 GCA_016840125.1 Candidatus Helarchaeota archaeon
TTACCACTGCTTTTCTAATCATTAAAGAAGATACTCTATTATATGAAAACTATTTTAACGGCCATCAAAGAGACACTTACTGCAAATCCTTTTCAATTTCCAAAAACGTTATTTCTGCTTTACTTGGTATAGCAATCAATGAGAATAAGATTAAAAGTGTGAATGAACCAATCACTCATTATATTCCTGAAATAAGAGACAGGAGACTTAATAAGCTGACAATTAGCCAATGTCTTATGGGTACTTCAGGTCTTAAATTCAATAGAGGTGGTATTTTCCCATGGCATGATGATGCCAGAGTATATTATAGCGGTAACATTCGCAATTTATTGACTAAAATTCAATACAATGAGGAACCAGGAACCTTTTTCAAAACAGATGAATTTAGTCCTCATTTGTTGGCATGGATTTTAGAAAGAGCAACAGGAAGAAAGGTTCAGGACTATTTTCAAGAGAAAATTTGGGAACCATTAGGTATGGAATATCCCGCTCTTTGGGTTTTAGATAGCAAGAAAGATGGTTTTGTAGTGGCAAACAGTGGATTAACCGCGAGGCCAATCGATTTTGCCAAGTTTGGTAGATTGTATCTTAATTATGGAAATTGGAGTGGAAATCAAATAATTCCGAATGATTGGATATTAGAATCAACGCTTCCCGATACATCAGAAAATACAATTACAACATGGGGTAATTTGTATTATAAATACATGTGGTGGGGTAAGATAAAAGATAGATATAATTTCGATTTTGAAGCAAGAGGACATTTTAGCCAAAGAATCTATGTTTCACCGTCAAAGAAGGTAATTGTTTTACGTTTTGGAACCAAACAAGGTGAAGTTAATTGGTCTGACTTTATTTCTAATTTGATTAACAAATTATAAAATTACGGAGAAATGAAAATGAATAAAAAGCGTATTGTTGTGATTATTTCAATTTTCTGTGCTGTTTTACTAATATCTTCGGGATTGTTTATATATAAAAAAGTTAGAACAGGCAAAGAAATGGTTAAAGAGATGTTTAAATTAAACAGCCAACGAAGAGCTGAAGGGTATTATATGGCGGAATTTGAATTTAAAATGGTTGGTATCCTGTACTATCTTGATAAGGGCAAGTACAAAAAAGCATATTCGCGTTTTGAGGATTTATATAATCAGTTTAAATCGGGGCAGGGATTAGTAAAAGTTCCCAAATTCGCGAACAAGAAAGAGGAGTTGGCGTTTTACCTGGATCGCCAAAACCCGAAAACGGGCGCTTTTATGGATGATTCTTATCCTTATTGCACTTATTTGGAGCCAACACTGAATGTAATCGATCATCTGGGATATCTTGCTAAAAGTATTGGGCAACCGCTCCAGCTTAAATATCCACTAACATTTATGGAACAGTTGGATTCACCAGAGGAGTTACGCGCCTACCTGGATGACCTGGCGACCGTTGGCAAATTAGTTTCCAAAATGCCACAAACGCCTTATATATTATCGAATTTAAGTTCCTGTGATGATTTGGAACGCCTGAAGTTATATACTTTTTCGCCTGAATGGAAGAGAGAACTTGTGAAATGGTATTGGGAAAATCAGGATCCCCAGACCGGATTTTGGGGAGTACGATTAAGGAGTAATGGAAAACTTCTAAATGGCGGGGACTTAACAAACACGTCTAAGTTCGTTAAAATATTTGTAGATAAACAAGGCAGAGATCGATACAAAGAATTTCCATTACAGTATAAAAATGAAATACTCAATACCACAATTATTAAATTAAAGAAACCTGTGCCTGAAAGCATCTCAGAACAGCACGACTGGTCCATAGATATGAGCCGGGGTATTCGATTACTGACTGACTATTTATGGGAAAGTCTATCAACCGAACAAAAGACCCTTGCCAAAAAAGAGATAGAAAATATGCTTCAAATTATGTTTTCAGAATTTTATGTTCCATCTCAGGGTGCTTTTAGTCTTTATGCCAGCGAAAATAAAGCTGACCTGGATGGTACGGCTGAGTATTTAAGCATATTAAAAAGGATGGGCATATTTTCGGTTGAAAGGCAAAAAAAGTTATGGGGATTTTCAGACAAAATGGTTTCTAATATGGGTATATTTGAGACATCACAATTGACAAATAAAGATTTCTCTCCGCTTAAAAGTGCGCATGATATAAACTCCATTCGTTTGTATGCCGCCGATCCCGACGAAGACGGATATCTTTCTGATGTCGTAGCTGTTATTTATCCGAGGGATACACCTTTTTTAGACGTCGTGGACCTGGCTCCAAATATAGATAGATGGATTCGTACTACCCAGCAAAAAATGGGGAACTGGGTATCGAAAGAATCTCTTGAGGATAAGCTGGAAATGGTGAATATTGCACCTGTACCAGTTACAAAAGGCGACATTCCTCTTGAATTGGCGAGTAAAATTCTATGGGAAAA
>JAEOSY010000249.1 GCA_016840125.1 Candidatus Helarchaeota archaeon
AGTTGTCCCAAATTTTAACCGATCCAAGGCCGCAAGAAGCCCATCCGCATGCCAGAATTCCGGTGTACTAGCATTAAAGTATATATCACTACTTGGCCAACCACGAAACGGGTTCCAGATACCTTTAATCATGGAATGGCCGGCGTGTGCATAGGTATCGATTAATCCAGGCATTACAACTGAATTAGTAGCATCAATTACCTTACGAGCTTCATATTTGTCATTTAGCTCAGAAGTCGGGCCAACATCGATAATATGTTCCCCTTTGATCGCAACCGCTCCGTTTGTTAGAATCTCATTTTGGAGGTTCATCGTAAGTATTGTTCCATTTTGAATAAGCGTATCGACGTCAGTCATTGTGGTCACAAAGAATTCCGCTCTAGAACTTGGGGGTTAAAATATTTTTTAGCGGCATTTCATAAGAACCACATAAACGGATTCTTGTATTTATCTTTTTAACAAAACTTGGGATAACGCCAAAAATTTTACATGTTTGTTAATGAATACCCACGAAATGGCGAGAAAATTGTTTTAGCAAGCTATATTGAATTATATTCAAAGGTTTGTAATACGATGAATCGAGTAGCGATTATAGAAATCAGTAATGGACTTGGATCATTTTTTACTCGATACCTAGATAAATCAGAATATACCATATTTCCGGTATGGAAAACATCCCAACTTCCTGATAAAGAATTTACAGCATACATATTTACAGGAGATTTTAATAACATCTCAGATGGCTTATTGCCAATTCATGAGAAAGAAACTGAGTTTGTGGAATCAATAAAAGGGAAAAAAATTTTTGCATAATGCTTTTTTCATCAATTCATGGGAGTTATCTTTGGAAGCACGGTAGAAAAAAGAGAAGAACGCTTTTTTGGCTGGCATCAAATAGTTATCAAGGAACCGCATCATATTTTGAACGGATTAATAGGCAAAAATCCCTATTTTCTTAGCTTAAATGGAGATGAGATAACTCACATGCCACAAACGGCTCAAATTCTAGCAACGAATCCAGACTGTATCTATCAAATGCTTCAGTATGGTGAAACCATTATAACGTGTCAGTGTCATCCTGAAATTTTTAAACAAGATGCCCTTGAATTGATTGAAACCCATAAAGACGGCTTAAAAGATCGATGTTCAAATCTTAACGACATATTACGCAAAACAAAACAATATGCGGATGATAAGTCAAGCAAAATCTTTCTTTCAAATATGACAGAATGGCTACTTTTGTAGAGATTAAGGGTTTAGCATATAGAAAAAGTCAGGATCAAAGGTCTTTAAAATACACAATCTGGTCTAAGAAAATGAAGATTCGATAGTTTACTGAGGAACTTCTAATGGAAGAACAAAAGAGTCGACTTGGACGACCAAAAGGTATCATAGTTATGGCTATTTTAGATATCATTGTAGGAGCATCTTCCATAAGTTATTGGGGATCATTTATTCCGATTGGAATCGCAGAAGGGATAGAAGCGGTCTATATAGCGAGATTCTTAGTGGAACTCCTAATGGGTGTACTTTACGTTGTAGTTGGGGTGGGGTTGTGGAAAATTAAACATTGGGCCTATCAAGGAGCAATAATTCTAGCGGCTTATGGACTCATCTTAGCGGTATTATCACTTCTCGGAGACCTCCTCCCAATTGTTCCTATCCTCATTCATGGCGGTATTCTCTATTATATTCGGCGTCCAGGCATCAAAGAACTCTTTTTAGCTGCACCTTCAATCACCAAAACCTCCACGGAAAAAAGTAAAAGAAGAAAAAGTCGACCGACTTTGAAGCCGGCACCACGTACGCAATTGATCAAGCCAACTGTGACTGTGGAATCTCGGGAGGTTACCGTAGAGGGAGCGTTAGATATTCTTAAGAAAACAGCAAAAGTTTATGATCGCGTGACTTGGCAAACTCTTATGAATGAATTCCAACTTGAGAATGAAGATGATTTTAAGGCCCTTTTATATCAAGTAGGATTATTAGGAGAACTTGATCTAAAAATGGATGAAGAAAAAAAGACCGTACGCCTTACTGTATCAGATAAAGATGCAATTCTCAAACCTAAGAAATATTTTTGTCCTAGTTGTGGAGATTCTTTAAAATCCAACACATTTAATTGTTTTACTTGTGGCGAAGAGTTTCAGAAATGCATTATCTGTAGGCAACCCATTTTAGAGAATCTGATTAAAACACCATGTTGTGGTGCCTATGCTCATTCCATTCACCTTCAAGAATGGCTTAGGATCAAGGGAACCTGTCCGATGTGTCGAAATAAAATCCAATTTAATGATATAAAAAAGCCATTCTAAATGATTTTCTTCTTTTCAGGTCAATGCTTGAAGATCATTCATTGAATTCCAAGGAGTAACCAAATTGTTAACTATATGAATTGGAATTTTATCGGAGAATTACTTGTTCCAAGTGAATTTAGGGCTGTAATTTTTTCAGGAGGAACAGAATATATTCAACTATTTAACTGCGAATCTCTTGGTGTTTTTATGACTGAAGCCGTGAAAATTGGACCATTAAAAGTTGAACCCGGTGAGAAAAAAGTTGGATTCTTAGAAGTTGCAGAATTGCCCTCAATGAAAATAACTATGCCCTTAATGATCGTGAATGGCGCAAATCAAGGCCCTATAGTTAGTATTACGGCCGGAGTCCATTCTGCAGAATTTGCAGGGATCGAAGGCGCTACTAGAACCTATCATCAGACCGATCCAACAACACTTAATGGAAAATTGCTCATTGTACCTGTTGTAAATACTATAGCATTTCAACAGGGAACGATTCCCTATGTTAATCCCGTAGACAATCTCAATATGAACCGTATTTTTCCTGGAAATCCCAATGGCTCAATTAGTCATCGGATGATTCATGTCCTATTCACGAAAGTTATCCTAAGCTCCCAATATCACATTGATGCTCACGGAGGCGATATTGGAGAAAATTTATGCTCCTATTGCAATTATGTTCAAGATACAGGCAATAAACGAGTCGATGACGATTCAAAAATGATGGCACGCCTTTTTGCAGAGAAGTACATTTATCCAATCCGCGAAATGAAAGGAGTTTCAAGTTGGGAGGCGGCGCTGAAAGGGATTCCCTCTATCGTTTCAGAATCTGGAGCAATGGGAACATACAATGAAGAACAGATCCAGTTTCACGTTGCAGGGATCCAAAACATTCTCAAATACCTCGAAATGATTGACGGGAAAGCTACCATCTACGATCCTATTGTATTTACGGAAGTTCCTCGAGTGGTAGTTAATCGTGGGGGAGTGTTTCAACCTTTAGTGAACCCAGGAGATCAAGTAAAGCAAGGACAAAAAATTGGGGTGATTCGAAACATCTTTGGAGAGGTGATTGAAGAATTTAACGCACCTACTGACGCAATTATTAAAATCATCTTTTCAAAGCGTGTTAAAGTCTCCGGTGAAACCGCATTTACGATGTGGAAGCTCCCTTGAGCTATATGAGCATTTTTTATAGTGAACCAACTCATACTAAAGCACCTTCTCCCGTACCGTTGGAATCTCCTTAAACTGATACATCTCTGCTCTAAAAACGCTCTAAAATTCTACAACCAGTCTATCATTATGAAGGTTCTCGTCATCCAGTTGAGAGATGGAAGCAGCCATTGGTCGAGTTGCTTTGGAGCAATTAGATCAATGGAACCAAAACCGACGAGAACACGCTACTTTCTACTCCGAGCGATTGATAGAACTTACAGATGTAAATATTCCCCTTGAAAAAGAGTGGGCACACCATATTTATCTCCATTATCCAATTCGAGTACCTGCTCGTCGAGACCAGCTGCAAGATTTCCTTGAGGCGCAAGAGATTGAAACTGCCGTCCCCTATGACCCGCCTATCCCCTTCACTCAACTCTTTATGGACCGATTTAACTTCAAGGAAGGAATGTTTCCGGTAACGGAACAAGAAAAAAGAGAAATGTTAAGCCTTCCAACCCGGCCATCGCTTACGATCGAAGAGCAAGAAACCATCATAGAAAATATCAAACAATTCTTTCAACACTGAATCCCTATATCCAATGCATTTCTGAATTTGTTCGGCGAAACCTTAAAACCCATAATAAAAAAGGCCCGTTCCTTTCACATCACGGTCTTTTGTCTTAGGCATGGTTTAATATCCGTGTGAACCAGTATTGAATTTCCCAAATCCGTAATTGTGGATCATATTGAGGAATTTCGAATGGCAAAACTTAGTACAGTTGTCCAGAAGCCCGTAAACTTTGTAAAACGATTACGGCGAGATTTTAAAGCAGTTATTACCCAGAATGCAGCTAATACGTTTAACTTACAGCTGAGTGCTAGTTATGACTCACTTTACATTATAGCCTTAGGTGCGGATGAGTTTCAATTAGGATTCTTGAATACCATCTTTAATATCATTCGGAGTCTTATCGCATCTCCTGCGGGCTGGTTAGCCGATCGCTATAGTCTCAGACGAGTTTTCCTAAGTGGGCTTGGGCTCTTCATTTTTGTTCCGGTTATTTATGCAATTGCTCGAGATTGGCGAATAATTGTTGTCGCTATGATCGTTTATGCATTGGGGATGGGATTTGCATATACCTCATGTAGCGTGGTTTGCGCAGGCTCCTTAGATACACATGACCGGGCCACAGGCAAGAATTTTTGTGGTGTGGTCTCCTCCATTTCGAAAATTGCGGCACCAATTGTCGGATCTGTTTTGATTACCATTTTCGGAGGCTTAACACTAACCGGAATCCGCCCTTTGTACTATATCCAAATAATAGGGTATGCGTTGGTCTTTCTGTTCATGCTAGTAGTTTTTAAGGGGGATTTTCTTCCGAAAAAAGCCGGCCAAAAGGCAAAAACATCACTGATACAAGATTTTCGAGAAATTTTTGAAGGGCAAACCATTCTCAAACGATGGATCATCATTTCAGGACTAATCTGGCTACCATATGCAATGATTACTCCATTTATCCCAGTATACGCCCATGATTTTAAAGGGGCCGATCAATATGTACTAGGCATCATGCTTTCAGCTAGTTCTATTGTTCCGTTTCTCCTAGGGATTCCCATGGGACGATTAGCAGATCGAATTGGCCGGAAAAAGGTGTTATACCTGATTACACCGCTTTATTATGCCTCATTACTCCTATTAATTTTAGCCCCCAGTGCAGGTTTTCTAATTCTTTCAGGCTTTCTTCAGGGCTTTTATATGTCTTTATTCGTTTTAACGGGCACAATGACATCTGAATTAGTACCAATAGAGCAAATGGGTCGATGGTCGGGTATTGTTGGACTATTTCGAGGCCTTTTTACAATTCCCGGACCACTTTTAGGCGGCATTATTTGGACCCATTTTAACCCTATGTACGTGTTTCTTTTGCCTATCGTACTGGATTTATTCTTTCGACTTCCATTGTTAACAACTATCCCTGAAACCTTGAATAGTAAAATTGCAAGAAGCCAAACAAATCACATGAACAATTCATAAAAAAAATAGAGGGTTCTAATCGATTCAGAACTTCCGATAATTAATCAATTTGTTTGCATACAGATATTGATCAGCAACAACCAATTCTGATTCGAACTATAGCTAGAAGAATTGGTTAAAGTGTCCCCGCCGATTTATTGAACTCACGATTAACAACTTTATTACCCGATTAGAGTTCCTGGGAATAGAGACGCCTTACAAGATTTCCTACAAGCTCACAGGATGTAAACAATTTTTCCATATGACCTCTCAATTCTTTCAATCACCTCTACAAAAAATAATTTCACTTTAAGGGTGGAATATTTCCTGAAACAGAAAAAGGCCAAAAAAATACTTACCCTCCCAACCCGACCAACATAAAATATTAAACAACGAGAAACCATTGTAGCAGATATTGAACATTTCTTTCAGGTCTAATAAGCCGTTTATCCAATTCACTCCCGTATTTGTTCGGCGAAACCTTAAAAATTAAATAAAATCAACTTATTTCTTCATATTTCGATTTAAATCTTAATATAATTATCATTTGCTACTTTTTGTAGTAAATCTCTCATAACCCTGTAAGTATACATTAAAATGAGGAGTATTTGTTGACAGAGCGTTTTTGTGAACTTGTTCAAAAACCTGTTGCTTATGTAAGACAACAAGAAAGAGATTTTAAAGCAGTTATCACTCATAATGCGGCAAATACCTTTACCGCCCAACTTAGTTTGCCATATGACTCACTTTATATTCTCGCACTAGGTGCTAATGAGGTGCAGCTAGGATTCATAAATACCATCTTTATGATGATCCGGAGCATTATTTCTACACCTACAGGCTGGTTAGTAGATAATTATAGGCTCCGAAACATTTTTTTTAGCGGAGTTGGATTATTTATTCTTGTACCACTCCTTTATGCTCTTGCCCACGACTGGTGGATGATTTTAGTAGCGATGATAGTCTATGCTCTCGCTATGGTATTGGCCTATACATCATGTAGTGTAGTGTGTGCAAGTTCATTGGATACAAGCGATCGAGCAACCGGTAAAAATTTATGTAATGTTTTTTCTTCATTTTCAAAAATTCTAGCGCCCATTCTAGGATCATTTCTGATTACTATTTTTGGAGGGTTAACACTTGAAGGAATTCGACCAATGTATTACGTCCAAATTATCTGTTATACTGGGATATTTGTTTTCATGTTAATTATGTTCCGAAAATCCCTCCAAACACGTCCATCCGCACAAAAACCCAAAACTTCAGTTTTTCATGAATTTATGGAGGTTTTTGAAGGTCAACCACTACTTAAAAGGTGGATTCTTATTTCAGGGCTTATATGGATGCCTTACGCTCTTATTACACCATATATCCCAGTATTTGCATATCAATTCAAGGGTGCGGATCAATATTCACTAGGTCTTATGATTTCTGCAGGATCTTTAATACCACTTATCTTTGGAATTCCCCTAGGTCGCTTAGCAGATCGAGTAGGTCGAAAGACAATTATTTTCCTTATTACTCCATTATATTATTCATCGCTACTTCTCCTCATTTTAGCGCCTAACCAACGTGTTCTCATACTTTCAGGCTTTTTTCAAGGCTTCTATATGACTCTTATGCTCTTGACTGGTACAATGACATCAGAAATGGTTCCAATTGAGCAGATGGGCCGCTGGATGGGGATTGTAGGGTTATTTCGTGGATTATTTTCCATACCCGCCCCACTTTTGGGGGGCCTAATCTGGACCCATTTTAATCCAATGTATGTATTCCTCATCCCCATTATATTGGATTTATTTTTACGGCTTCCATTGCTCGCTACCATTCCGGAAACCTTGAATAGTAAAATTGCACGAAGTCAAACAAACCACACAAATAATAATTAGATAGCAAAGTAAAATGACTATAAATCTCAGAAGTGACCAAATTCTATCTCCTCTCATAAAAAAATAGTCTCTGTAGGGCGTGAACCCAACTTTAGTATATATTCGTAGCGCAGGTGGGTTGAATTCATCATGTGCGACATGAAGTAATACAACCGAATGCTTATCAAAGAGATGTTTAACTAACTCAGACACTATTGACGTCGCATCCCCCATATTTTGATGGGTTTTGCGAGTAGCAACCACTCCAATAATCCCAGCCCATTTGGTTAAATTTGTTCTTCCAACAGATATAAGGTGTCCTTTAATCTTTATTCCGAGCCAAATTGCTTGGTTCATTCCCTTAGCGATTTCTTCACTGGTTATAGTTCCCCAAAATTCAGGATCCGCATCTTTCATAAGAGATGCGATTTGTACGGCATCGGAAGCCGTTAAATCAATTACAGGATGATTGATCTGAAGGTTTTCTTGATCTTTTTTAAGAGTCATTTCATAACTTATTATTGGCGTAAATAATTCTAGGATGTAAGGTTTATGTAATTCTTGAGCTTGTAATTCAACGGTTTTCAAATTTAAATTTAGTAAAAGAGCTTTAGCAGCTTTAGGACTTCCTCGTAGTTGCACAATATACTTCATGTAGATTATCATCATTCCTTCAATTTGATTTTCTTCAAAAGCCAATAGAATCGTTGTCTGGTCTCGATCTTGTGTCCAATCAAGAACGAAAAAAAAGTAATGTAGAATATCTTGATTTACATATTCCCAGAACAGAGGTTCTAAG
>JAEOSY010000250.1 GCA_016840125.1 Candidatus Helarchaeota archaeon
TATAAAGATGGGGAGTTCACGGTATACAATGATTTGAAAGGTTTTACCTGTAAACGTATATCATCCATATTCGAAGATAGTAGGGGGCATTTGTGGATCGGTGCCTACAATGATGGTTTATTCAAATATCAAAACGGCATATTCTTAAAACAGGACGGCCAGCACTTGGGACCAGGTTTCTCCATTTACTCGATTTATGAAAAGAGAGGGGGTGAAATATTAATCGGTTCAAATAAGGGATTAATACAACTTTCTGAGGCCGCCACAGTAAATATCACCACGGAACAGGGATTGCCAAACAATAGTATATATTCAATTTTTGAAGATGGTGAAGGCAACATTTGGTTAGGAACTAGGGATGGACTGAGCCGGCTTAAATCAGGGAAAATGGATAATATAATCATAGAGAACAGCTTAAAAGGTGATACTATTACAACCATTTTCCAAGACAAGGAGAAAAGTATTTGGATTGGGACTGAAGGTTCAGGATTAAAACGGTTAAGGGATAGTAGCTTGAGGGCCTATTCAACTGAGATAAATCTGCCCCTGGGCAGACTCTGTATCTATAAAACTGGAAATGGTGATATTTTGGCAGGATCAAACCAGGGAGTTATATATAAATTCGAAAAGGGGAGATTTACAGAATTCTTTAAAGTGAGTGAAGACCAGATAGAGGCAGCCGGAATCACAGCATTGGTTGAGGATAGGGATGGTTCACTCTGGGCCGGAACAGCGCACCAGGGAGTATTTCAATTTACTCAAAAAAAACTGAACCAGTATACTTCAACAAATGGGTTGAATAGTGATGAGATTCAAACCCTCTTTTGTGATAGTAAAAATAACATTTGGATTGGGACCTATGATGGAGGGGTGAGCCGGTTTTCGGATGGGAGAATCCAATCCTTCACCAGCAAAGATGGATTATTAACCAATAGCATTTTTAATATTTTTGAAGATAGTAACCAGAATATTTGGATTGGCACCTCTAACGGCCTTCACTTTGTAGAAAAGGGAAACATTCAGCAACAACCTCCTAGAACCTTTTTACATGGATCTATAGTTACTGCTATTTACGAGGATGATGATGTACTCTGGTTTGGTACCTATTTCAATGGCCTGAAAAGGCTACAAAAGGGTGAGTTTTCTTCATTTAGCAAAGATGATGGTTTAATGAGTGATTATATTTACCAGATGGTTGAAGACAACTTTGGGAACTTTTGGATGACCAGTTATGATGGGCTTTTTAAGATTAGCAAAAACGGACTCCAAGAATTTATGAAAGGCACCAGAACAGAAATAAACTCTCTTCTATTTGGTATTTCTGACGGTATGAAAAGTGAGGAGTGTAGTTATAGCACCAACAATTCAATTATTAAGGCCAATGATGGGGAATTGTGGTTTGCCACCAAAAAAGGAATTGCAGTAATAGATCCCAATAATATTAGGATAAATAAATACCCGCCCCCGGTAATCATTGAGAGAATTGAAATGGATTCCCATGAGGTTCAAAAAAAACAGGGAAACAATATATTTAAGGGTGTTAATAATGCCACTTTCCATTTCACGGCACTTTCATACATCTCACCTAGAAACATAAAATTCAAATACAAGCTGGAAGGATTTGAGGAGGAATGGCAGAGTGTTGGTCCATTGGAAGAGAGAAAAATCACCTATTATGACTTGTCTGCTGGCCAGTATCGGTTTAGAGTCATTGCCTGTAATAGTAATGGGGTTTGGAATAGAGGGGGAGACTCATTTGGCTTTGTTTTAAAGCCTTTTATTTACCAAACTTTAGGGTTTAAAATATTAGGAATTCTGGCCATCATATTAATGGGTTTTATCTCTTACTGGTTAATAAATAAATACCTTGTGTCTAAAAGGTTGAAGAAAAAGTATAAGGATTCTTACCTTGAGAAGGAGAAAGCAGAGGAGTACATTAAGAAATTGAAAGCTCTGTTGGAGGTGGGAAAAACCCATAAAGAAGAAAGCGTTTCATTACAGATTTTGGCAAAAAAAATGGGGATTCCTCCTCACCTCCTTTCTCAGATTATCAATGAATATTTGGGGATGAATTTTTGGGATTTAATTAACAGTTATAGAATAAAAGAAGCCCAATTATTACTTTTAGATTCATATAAGAACGTTCTCTCCATTCTCGATATTGACTATGAAGTGGGTTTTAATTCAGGTTCAGCCTTCAACCGGGCTTTCAAGAAATTCACAAAAGTGACTCCCAGCCAATACAAGAAAACCATAAAATCATAAATTTTCTGATAGCTTGTAAATTTTTTTTCAATGGACTAATATGTTAACCATAAGATACTTTTATATTTTTATAAAATTATAATCATACA
>JAEOSY010000251.1 GCA_016840125.1 Candidatus Helarchaeota archaeon
AAGCGACATTATGACGAAAACTATGAATCCTCCAATAAAAATACTTAGATAAATCGAGAAGCGTGGAACCATTAAATTACCAAATCGGATATAGTAAGCTAGAATACCAGTCCTTATTTCTTCTTTGACGTAATATTTTTCCAATTCTTCATTTTTCGCTATTATACCAGCATCTACCAATTTATTCAGCTGATAAGAAACGATACCAGGTGAGGAAAAGCTAAGTGATGTCTGAATTTCACGAACACCCGCATAATTATGTGTTAATAAGTACCAGTATACTTTGAGAATCTTTCCTTTCAGTAATTGCTCACGAGACTCCTTTCTAGTCTTTTGTTCCATTTTAGTCAAACCAGAAATACTTGACCAAGAAATATTTAATCCTCAGAAAAGCTTTCATTACAAATCGTATTTATCTTTAAAAAAGTTCGCGAATTTTCTATTGTAAAAAATCGTTATTACTGCTATGGTCATCAATATTCCAGCAGTAATAGTCACACCAAGCAATAATTTGAATGTTAGGTCTTTTGTTAATTTAAGGATCGAATCACCTCTCACTGTAACCTCAATATATTGTTTAAGCTGATTTTTATCCTTAGTCTCAACTTCTATCCATTTTTCTTCTTGTTTTTCCCACTTAAAAACTCTTATTTCCTCATAATTTTCTTTCTCAATTTCATCTAGATCGTAATAACACCTTATAGAATAATCTGATTCTTCATCATCCACAGATATTTTGAAAAATTTCCCCGTTCCACTATTATTTGGTATAAATGTTTGTGCGCTTTTACTCAATTCCATTGTGGCATTGAAATCAGCTAATGAAGTAATAATTCCATCAGTAAATGGAAAATAAAGTGATTGGCTTTTTATCTTAACATTTTCAATTTTACTTGGAGGTTCTAAATTCAATGTTGAATAATTAAAGAAAATTCCTCCTAAAGGAAGAGCGCCAAACCAAACAAAATTCTCAACAGATTTTGTCCTGAGTCCATAGTGTTTAAAATCTGCTAAGAGAATATGAGGCACAAAATCTGCAACTCTTTCGATGATTTTTCTTTTAGGATAATGTTTTTCCTGCTCAACTGGAGTTTTGTATCCCAGGTTCGAATACATATCCAATTGCAAATCCGAAATATCACCTCCAAATCCTTCAGAGTTTAGTAGAGTGTACGCATCGTACATCCAATCGTAGTAACCCCAACTTCCGACATAAACATGAAAATACCCATCTTGAAGATCATCATACCAATAGGAAGTGTCTAACCAATCGGAATTGTTTAGATCGGGGGGTCGACATTTAATCCCAACTCTTTCAAATTGATCGATAACAAAGTAAATTTCCTCATGCACCCACGAATGGCCAGTGACATCCAACGTAAAACGGTAACCATCAGATTTTCTTGGATACCCGGCCTTATCTAGTAACTTGTTTGCAAGCTCAGGATTGTAAGGAAATTGAGCTTGATCAATTTCTGAAGATCCTTCGTCTGGAATTAGTGTTTGAGAATGAGAAAACTCAAAAAGATTATCTTCTCTGCTTAGATCTATTAACATCTGTTTATCAATTGCATAATTTAAAGCTAATCTCACATCTCGATTTGCCAATTCTGGTTTTTTATGATTTAATAATGCAATGAATGAGGCAGTGCATTGCGAAAATTTGCTCCAGTATCCGAAATCAACTTGAGATTCGTTCATGATATGTCTATGAGGATAATAAGGGCCAGCTTGTCCCTTACTATTAATCACTGCTCTAGCAGCATCCTCAAAACTAAAATATAAGTGATAATTTATCTTTTTGAAAGGAGGGAGTCCTCGAGAGTAATTATCAAAACGAGTAAATTGATAGTCAAAATATTCTCCTCTATCAGTAATATTCTGAAGCTTATATGGACCACTTCCAATAGGCCAGTAGCCATCGGTATGTGGCCAGCGATCTTGATAAATGAGATTTATTTCAGGGTAACTAGTAAGGGAAGGGATCCGAATTGAGGCAGCTTGCCAGCTGATAAATGAAGAGAATGGTCTATTAAAATTAATTCGAATGATATGTTCACCTAAAATCTCAACTGATTCCAAAGGCATAGATTTTATTATTGGTAATCCATCAGGATTATATCCAGGGTTATATTCATCATGGATCATATCAAAAACAGCTTTTACCGTAGAAGCATTAATGGGTGAATCATCGTGACATGTGATATTGTCGTAGAGATAAAAAGTCCAGTGTTTACTATCACTAGTGACAACCCATTGTTTGGCTAATGAAGGAAGGATTTCTCCCGAAATTGGATGAACTTGAACAAGAGAATCAAAACTCAATGACAAAATGGAATAGAATATTACTTCATCACGCATGGGATGAAATGTAGGGTAATTTACTTGTGGTAATCCTGTAATCATAGTTAGCGAATCAGGAGGTTCTGTTGAATCAGAATTTAAATTTGAACTTACTTCCTGGTGATCTTCATTTAATTGATTGATACTAGGAATAGCAATAGAGTTGAAACTAATGAATAATTGTGTTACTAATAATAATACATAAATGAGATGTTTTATGTTCTTCATTTAGGGATTCAAGCTCACTAAAAACTTCTTGTTATACATCGACAGTTATACATTATTAGATTTTCAGTCCTTTAAATATTTCTACCCTTTTTTAACCCTTTAATACTCATTCAGGTTGTACTAACTTTAGAACGGCAGGAATAGAATTTTTTTTGTACAAAAAAGAATAATAACTTCTCTGATAATGATATCCATTTCTTGAAGAATTGTACTTCAAGCTGACATAATCCACTTTTAAACTAATCTAACCTTTTTCTTTTACATAAAAGCGATTTCTAGCTCAATAAATTTAGAATATTTTGTTAGGAATCTCATCCTTCAGTGATTTCAAATCTAACAGCTGTAGAATCTGCTTTGTAATAGGCCTTTTTGCTTGCCAATGAATGAATAAATTGTAGAATTCAACCACTTTGTGATTTTGAAGTAGACGATAGACTTCACTCACCTCATCTTCTGTTTCAAAGGGAAGGAAATAGCAAGTATCATCAAATACAACAGGCTTATTTTCTATCGAGGAGATCAGCCTAAAGACAATTTTCTTATGAAAACCCGAGATGGCAATTTTCCATAGACTAAAAGTATAATCTCCCACTCCAAATATCGAAAAGGGAGGTCTATTCCTGTATATCGAGCTAGCTCTTGTATTCAGTATTGATTCATAGTTTTTGAGATAATTCCAAGTTTTTGGGGCTTTAACTAATAATTCTTCCGTATTTTCACCTATATATGTTTGAGGAACGAGTAAGAATCTATTGGTTTCATTAACACGGTTATGTATTAGATCAGATCCTTTCAATAAGGGAAAAAGAAGTTGGGATTCAATATCAACCCTTTCTTTGAAGCCATTGTATAGCACCCCATTTATATTCTCAAGCTCCATTACCTTTTTTGCATCATGTTTTATTCCCGATCTCCATTCAGGTGTACAATTACCTATTAAATGCTTGAATTGTTCGAATTTACCATAATCATTAACAATATACTTTTTAAAATAACTTAAAGTTGAAATAGGATTGGGGTCACTTAGAGAAGGATAAATTTCACATGTAGAGATTATTTTTTTTGGATTAAAAATGCAAAGGAGTAAACAGGCATCAACAGAGGCGTTAAAATGCTTTTCAGCATCGATTAAGTGAATACTGAAAGAATAAATCGTGAATTTGTATAAATGAGCAATCCGAAAAAGCTTTCTTGCAACACTTACTTTGCAAAGCATAGCTAAAGAATTCTTAGTATAATTCAAAGCTTTTAGAAGTTCAAGAATCATCCATTCAGAAATATCGAAATTACTTTTTCCTGTAATCGAGTCGATACCTCTAAAATTGTATATATTCTTTTTTTGTGGAATATTTTTTCCATTTATCAATCCCTGATCTGAAACAGTTACCCAAGGAGGATTTCCAATAACCAACGCTGGTTGAGGTATAGATGAAAGCTTTTTTTTCCAATTCATCTTGAAAAAGTCATTCACTTCAAGATGTACATTTATTCTTTCACTTGAGGTTTCAATTCTGCTGTTAATTTGTTTAATATATTCAGGATTTATGTCAATTCCATAAACTGGAATTGATGGATAGATATTCATTAGTGAAAAAATAAATGATCCTTTACCACACGTGGGTTCCAGAAATGAAGCCGGGGATAACCCTTGGTTTTTTAGCTTCGAAATAATTTCTAAAGAAAGCTCAGAAGGAGTTTGAAAGTCCCCATATTCTTTAGTATATTTTTTCTGATCGAAAACCACACATATC
>JAEOSY010000252.1 GCA_016840125.1 Candidatus Helarchaeota archaeon
GTATGGCTAATTGTTCCCAGAGATCATTATCCCACAGTTGGTCTAGTTTCTCGGCAAGACCTTTTGTATCAATACTTCGAACGAATTGGATATTTTGTTGTACTTGGGTCTTCTTCTTTTCATCATCCGATGTCGCATCAGTGAAAAGAGCTTTCGAATCATTAACTAACGCTGACCCTTTATCAGTTAGAATCTCAACGAAGTATTTATCGCCTATATCTGTTAAGGCTACATCGAGGTTTTGAGTTCCTGAGGGAGATCCCTCAACGGAGGGACAGAAACAATTGATATCGGCTTCGTTACAGGTCACACCGATGAGAGTAGAGTTCTCACGCCTCTTTACATAATACACATCTAGATAATCTTTTTTATAAACTTCATCAATAACAGAGAGTCCCTTTGCATCACAGGGGCGGATCCCGAGCACGACAAACTTCTCTGAGGGTTCCACTGGGGTAATCTCTTTTTCTTTCCCTAACTTAAAAGTAAAGAGGGTCTCAGTCTGTTTTAAAAACAAATCTTTTGGAGAAATTACAGTATTGATATGATCTAAAGTGATCGCCTTAGGATCGGAAATTTGTTTAAAGATAGGTAGATTATTTTTTAGAACTGGTGCATATAACATAAACTTCTTTGTTATATCCTTTGCCCACTGCTCCAATTTATCTTTCTTGAGTATTTTATTCACCATTTTCTCACCCTCTACATAATATCCTTATCAATTACCTCATCTTTTGGATCGAAACATCCTAGTAAGGGTTTCCCTTCCTCTAATCCCGGAAGATAGCCAAATACTCGCTTTATTTCCTTCTCCAGCTTCTTATATAATTTTGTAAGCGGAATGCCTTTTGGACAAGCCCGTTCGCATTCACCGCAGGCTATACATCTTCCAGCCAAATGGAATGCACGCATGAGGTGATAGGCTGTATTTTCAGAAGTATTTACGCTGCGTCTTATCCATTGGGGGTTTAAATCTATAGCTTTGCAGGTTGGACAATAGCACATGGGACATATATTTTGACACGCATAGCATCGAATACATTCACTGAATTGTTCTCCCCAGAATGCCCACCGTTCTTCAAAGTCCATATTTTCTAATTCTTCGATTTGTGTATAATCTTCTTTCTTAGTCACTTTAACTTCCTTGCCAACTAGATGATCGTAAATAACGGGGTTGGGATATTCACAAGTTAAGCATTTTTCCGCGATAATATCATTCTTGGGAATTTCTATAGTTTTATCTCCCGTCTTAACAAGGTACTTTCCATCCTCTTCAGTGACATCGTCAACTTGTTTGATCCCCTTCAGCTTTGGCTTTAACTTATTCAAATCGATTACTCCTGTACAAGGGAATCCAACTACGATAACTTCGTCCCGTTCAACACCTTTCTCATTAAGCAATTGGATGATAGATCGACTATCGCAGCCTTTTACAAGAACTACCATTTTCTTCTTCTCTGCTGTTGTACCCCGGGGCATAGGTAATTTTTCCTCTTTGGTAAGAAAAGTTGATAGATTTGCAACGCATAGTGGATTGAAAATGAATTTATCAACGTCCTCAGGTGCGATGGCAAACGAGGGTCTAGTTCTTGCACCATAGGTCCCCTTCTCCCAACCAATTGCATATTTGACATCGTCTTGTTTAACTAAGTCCTTTATTAAAGCCTTCATCTCTTCTAGATTCATTTAGCCAGCACCCTCTGAAACTTTTTAATTGGTCCTAATTTTTTAACACTATCTACCACTTCCGTCACCACCTCGGCCCAGCGCGTGCCTTCCGATGCTGATACCCATGAAAGTCGGAAGCGTTCGGGTTCAATACCAATATATTTCAATAATTCCCGTAAAATCGCAAATCTACGTCGGGTATAGTAATTCCCATAAATGTAATGGCAATCCCCTATGTGACAGCCCGAAATCAATACGCCGTCTGCGCCTTGTTGGAGTGCATTTATCACAAACATTGGGTTAATTCGACTGGAACACATTACTCGAATGATTTTTACATTATGTGGATATTTAATTCTGCTCGTACCTGCGAGATCTGCTCCTGCGTAGGTACACCAATTGCATAAAAAGGCGACAATATTGGGTTCAAAATCTTTTGGGATTTCGTCTGCGCTCATTTCACACACCCCTCCTAGTAAATGTTTCGATTATTGCCATAATTTGACCATCCTTGAAATGTTTTTGCTCTATTGCTCCCGAGAGGCAAGCTGCATTACAGCTCCCACATCCTTTGCAGAGCGCTTCATTAACCGTGGCTACGGTCACAAGATGCCCGAAGCGATTCACTACTGTAAGCTCAATGGCAGTATATGGGCAAACCTCAACACAAAAACCGCATCCTCGGCAAAGCGCTTCATTAACGATGGACGTAATCGGTTCGATTTCTAATTGTTCCTTTGATAGTATTGCGCAACTTTTGGCTGCGGCGCCACTAGCTTGTGCGACCGTATCTGGAATGTCTTTCGGTGCTTGAACACAACCTGCCAAAAAGACTCCATCCGTAAAAGTATCGTTTGGACGTAACTTAGGATGCGCCTCTAGGAGGAATCCATCTGGCGACCGTGAAAGATTGAATAATCTCGCTAATTCACCTAAATCATCTTTTGGGACTAGTCCAACCCCTAAAACAACTAAATCGAAGTTTAACTCTAAAACGCGATCTAACATCGTATCGTTTGCTCGAATAGTCAGCGTTTTATCTTCATTTTCTCGAACTTCCGCTACTCGTCCTCTGATAAATCGAACCCCTGGCTCACTTTGAGTTTTATTATAGAATTCCTCAAATCCTTTTCCAAACGCTCGAATATCTATATAAAATAAGTAACATTCCGCTTCTGGATGCTTTTCTTTATATAATCTTGCTTGTTTTATTAGATACATACAGCAAACTCTGCTACAATACTCTTTAAATCCCTCTTGTAGGCTTCTACTACCTACACAATGGATGAACGCAATCCGATGGGGGGCTTCTTTTGGATTTGATATTTTTACTACTTTACCTAGTGTCGGTCCAAATGAAGAATAGAGCCGCTCCATCTGAAGCCCATTTATGACATTATCGTACTTCCCATAGCCATAAAATTCAGCTCGGGATGCATCAAAAATATCAAAACCCGAAGCCATAACTATTGTCCCAACCTCTACTATTTCTTCTTCATCCTTCAAATTCAAATCAATAGCTTCGGGCTCACAAGCTTTTACACATAGGCCACATTCAATACACTTATTATTATCTATTACATATTTATTCGGAACGGCCTGCGGGAAGGGAATGTAGATTGCCTTTCTCGGAGCCAAACCTAATTCAAATTCGTTCGGTACAATCACCGGGCAGATGGTATCGCAGTCCCCACAAGCGTTGCACTTGTCTGGTATGACCTTTATTGCTTTTTTTAGAAGACTAATCTTAAAATTGCCCACATATCCATCTACCTTGGTGACTTCCGTATTGGGCAGTAGTACGATGTTCGGATTTCGTCCCACATCCGACATTTTTGGTGTTAGAATACAAGCAGAACAGTCTAGGGTTGGAAATGTTTTATCCAGCTGTGCCATCCGTCCACCAATTGTTGGAGATTTTTCAACCAAATAAACTTTAAAACCATTATTTGCAATGTCGAGTGCAGCTTGAATACCTGCAATACCTCCACCAATAACCATGGCTTCTGGTGTAACGCCTACCTTTGTTCTGATGAGTGGTTCTAACAGTTCTGAGCGAGCTACCGCCCCGGCTATCAATGTCATAGCCTTCCGTGTGGCAGCCTCCACGTTTATATGAACCCAAGAGTTCTGTTCTCGGATATTTACCATCTCAAAGCAGTAGGGATTTACCCCATTCTTCTCGCAAACCCCACGAAACGTAGGCTCGTGCATCCGCGGCGAACAAGCGGCGACCACCACTCTATCCAACCCCAATTCTTCAATATCCTTGGCAATCATATCCTGTCCCGGATCGGAGCACATAAACTTATACCATCGTGCTATCGCTACACTCGGTAACTCATTCGCAAATTCGACCACTTTGGGTATATCCACAGTGGCTGCAATATTGATTCCGCACTCACAAACGTAGACACCTATTTTCATTTACGTCTCCTTCTTTTATCTTGATTTCAAATGACATATCCTAACTCTAATTAAAAATATTATGGAATATAAAATAGATAAAACAGAGTAGATTAAGTATCCGTCTTGGCAAAGAAAGCTCTAATGGAATACTTTTGGGGTAGTTTGAAATGAATAATAACAAAATCAAGTCAAACCCAAAAAGTCATCTAAAAAAGAGAGGATCTTAATGGTCGCACCAAGCAATTTATAATTAATAAGATCCAAACTCTTCAGAATCCTTCCCTCCTAACGAGAAATCAGTAAAGATTGCCTCGTTGTTCCTTTTAAAAAGACATATATATTCACTATGATACTAAATTTCTCTACACACTTTCAAACTCTTCGTTGAAGATTGTGTGGTAAAACAAAGATTTAGAGGGTTTCATATGCTCCGTAAGAAATTTATTCCTATTTTTTTAATGGTTGCTCTTTTATTTCCGTTGATTTTACCATTTAACATGAATGTGGAAGCTCAGACTGGAACAACACCACAATTCATGTCAGGAAATTATAGTGGTAACGCGTCTATGCTTTATTATGATGAGTGGAACCTTCCAGTCTCTTGGGTGGATAATCGATCTACTGATCTTTATGCTCCTAACATAACAAACACCCAAAGCTATGTTCTCACTGGAAACAACCTTGAAATCCGTGCAGATAGAATCACAGAAGAGCCCTTTACATCAATGCAGGTCATAGCAGACAATCAAACCGCTCGAGTTAATATATCAAACGCTGTAAGGGTTGCCCAAGAATTTAACGTTTCCAGATTAGTTACAATTGATAGCATAAATCTCTTTTTGGAACATAGTTTATTGAGTAATTATTTTGGTATGATTACGATCATGGAAGCAGATCTTAATACAACCGTAATACAATCAAGCGAACAATGGATTTCCAGTGTAGTATCAGGTTGGTATTCATTTTGGATGTATGGTCATATTTTAGAACCAAATACAACCTATTATTTCATTTTTGAGATGTGGTCCCAAGTAGGTATGGGTGCAATGCCCATAGGAAATCACTCCTGGTTCGCTGAACAACACAATAGTTCAAGTTATAATAAGGGTGCATCCCTCACATATAATGGCTCGGCGTGGAATCCCATTTCGAATGATGCCTCAACAGACATGTTATGTAGATTCTATTATTACAAGGTGATAGACCCTAGTGCAGTTAATCTCACATTCTATATTGATGGACAGTCCAAACCCTATCAAAGACGAATCGCCGGATGGGGCGGCGGGTACGAATGTTATTATAACATGAGGTTTTCCACCCCGCCTGTTCAAGATATCAATTTAACCATTACCTCGAACACAACGCTTACAAGTGCTAACTTCTTCATTAGATTATTGTATGTTTATATAGTTCCAGCTAGTGGATCTTATAATGCAACTATCAGTAGAATTGAATGGACAATGGATTATCCTCACCGCTACGTCGAAGCGTGGGCTTTCCCCGAGCAGTGGTTTGCCTTTGAATCGGATTGGGATTACGTGGAATTCCTGGATGAATACGGTTCAGAGCCGAGTGATATATATTTTGGCCCGTTAACTGTATATAATCAATCTTATTATGGTTTATTTCAATTACCCTTTATGGGTCCACCATTAGACTATGGCGATTACACCGGAGTTTTCACCTCACCAAATTACTGTCATACTATTCTAGGGAAGGTAAAAGGTGAATCCGGGTTTCAAACAAAATCCTCATTTGAATTGGGTGATTCTGTAAAATTAGAAGCCTTGATAGTAGATACTAACAACAATCCAATTTCTGGCGGAAATGCTACCGTTAACTTCACCTCTCCCACTGGTGAATTGATCTATTCTAATACCACTCTAACTTCAATAAATGGGCTCCTTAGCACCACCGAATTTGAAATTGGGGATGATTTTGAAACTGGCTTTTATACTGTTTCTGTATTTTGGACCGATGGCGTCGAAATAGGGTTTTATACCCTTCAAATTGAAGTAACCGAGCCCCCTTCATGGTTATGGTTATATATAGTATTGGGTGTGGCTTTCGGTTTGGCTATCGTAGCCATCCCACTAGCTACATACACTCGAAGAAAGATAAAAACCCGGAACTGGGAAAAACACCTGCAAAATCTATTCATCCTCTCTAAAGATGGTCGTAGTATCTACGGGTATTCCTTCGGGATTGAAATCCAAGATCCCGCCTTGATCAGTGCTGCATTAGTGGCAATTACCGCCTTTATCTCTGATGCCGTTAAAAGCAAAAAGGAGCTTCGGGTTATCGATTTGCAGGATAAAAAGGTCATACTCAGCCATGGGACGCATACTACAACTGCGTTAATTGCGGTGAAATCCTTCCCTGTTATCATTAACCGAACTGAAGAATTTACTCAAGCTTTCGAGAAACAATATGGTGGGAAGGTTGCTGCATGGCGTGGCGATACAAAAACTTTCAAAGGCGTTGATGCACTTATCCAAGACTATTTCCCCGTTAGCATGGAAGAACGTATCACCCGCGGTGTAAAATTAAAACTCATTGAAACTAAGGAACTCCTCCAATCTGCCGACGATCCTATTGTCATTATCCAAATTATGAAAAACGTTACCCAACTCTTATCTCGCTATCGTGAAATTATTGAACGATACTACATGAAAGATTATGCTGAGCTAATTGAAGCAGCCGAGGACAAAATGAATACTATTGAACTCTAACTTTTTCTTTTTTTTGAAAGAAGATAAAACTCAGTTGGTTTCAAAGGTTTTAAAATGTTTTTTTACTAGTTCTTCCATTTGCAGAATGTTTGTTTTATCCTTTTCACTCAAACTTTGTTCCTCAAGCAGATTAACACTCATCGTGTCTTCAATAAAATCCTCAAAAAGTTCCTCAAATTCGTCAATAAAATTGTTTAACTTATTGTAGATTTGATTGTTAGCTTCCCGAGTAAATAATAATCCAAACACTTTCTTACCGTAATAGAACTGCATTTTTAGTTTTCCAAAATCCATTGTTCGAAGTATTGTATTATATTCCTCTTTGATTATTTCTTTAATGCCATGGGAGATTGCATAAAGAAAGCCTCCAATTAGATATCGAATCATATTATCATCTTTAAGTTCATCTGAGGCCTCAAATTCATATGTATATATCGTTTGCCCATTATTTCTAAGGATATATAGGCTCTTATAAGCGAAAGATGAACCTATCTGAACCAACAACTCCGGATACTTTCTATTTAGATAGATACTCATTCCTATTGCTCCAAATAAAGAAATAAAGGAGAACTGTCTAATTTCAGTTAGAATAATCACCCCAAATAATGCTAAAAGGTAATATAAGAGCGTTGCTAAGAAGGCAAGCATTGGATAACGAAGATGCTGTTCATAAATTTGTAAAAAATTTTTTATGGTTATAATCCCAAGATACAGAACTGGACCTAAAAATACCAAGGCAGCTGGAAGTAAAGTCAGAAAATCTAAGCCGAGGTATGGTCCTCCCAGTTGTTCTTTGACATTTATCAAATAATAAACCATCGCAAAAATTGATGCAATAAGGACATAACCCATAAATACAATTTTTTCATATCTTGGACGTTTTTCTCCTCCAAGTGATATCATCTGAAAGTACCCATGACAGGTGAGACCAAATGCGATAATACATATTACCAGAATTATGTAGTAAAGAATATGTTCCGGATTGATTAAATATATGAATAGACTAATAAGTAAGGCAACAATAAAAACTTGGAGCATAACCCCTAACTTCTCCAGCTCTGTTTTATGCTGCTGGTAATTTAGGTAATTTAAAATCATTAATACGGAATTTAATCCAATAGCGACCCCACACAAGATTAAATTTAGCTCAAAAGACATTCAATAATCCCTTTCAATTTTCTTAGTTAAAGATATTTTGTAATATAGAAATTGATCTTGAATTATTTAGAATTTAAAATAGACTTGTAAAAGATCATCAATTTTCCCTTTGATCGTTTCAGTTATTTCTTTTCCCTCCATTAAAGATATACTTGTTTTATCCTCTGAAAATTCTTTAAATTCATCTTCAAATTGAGTAATAAAACGTTCTAATCTATTATAAATTACGTTGTTGGCTTCCCGCGAAAATAAAACTCCGAAAATGTGGTGGCCATAATAAAATAGCATTTTTAAATTTCCAAAATCCATTATTCGCAACTGCGATTCATAATGCTCCTTTATAATTTCTTTAATACCATGAGTAATCGCATAGATGAATCCTCCAATAAGATACTGGATCGTTTTTATATCCTTGGTGTCATCAGTAATCCGTTCAAATTCATAAGAGTAAAGTGTTTGACCATTATTTCTGATAACGAACAAACTCTTATAAGCAAAGGTGGAATGAATTAGAGCCATGAAATTATGTTTTTTATTGAGAAATATAATACCTCCAATTGAAGCTACTATATCTAAGGAAAGTGCAAAAATACGTATTTCTATCGAGTAAATAACTAAATAATGAGCAAGTACATAACAAAATAACAATGAAAAGAAGATAAAATATGTAATACGTATCTCTTTCTCGTATAATTTTACATAATATTTTAATGAAATTGTAATAATATGAATAAGAGGTAGCACTAATAAAATAATAGGGATTATTAGTGCCCATTCATTCACCCCAAAATAGAATCTTCCCTCAATTTCCACCGTTCTAATATTTAAAAGTAGAATACCAAGTAAGATAGTGAGAATTATTGCCTCATAGATCAATATCACAATTTTCTCTCTTCTAGGACGAATTTCTCCACTACCTTCTAGGAGAGAAAAAAATGTATAGGTGGCGAAAAAGAAGCTAAAGGGGATTGTTAATAAGGTTATTTGATAGGTCAATTCATCTTGTACCAAGAAATTAATAAAATAGAGAGCCGATCCTAAAAAAAGGACAAGAAGAAGCACGACCGCAATTTTTTCAATTTGAGCCTTGTGTCTTCGATAAATTTGATACATTATAATTATGATGATGATATCTAGAACCAAACAGCTTACTAATATTATTAGTATTTGTTCAAAGATCATGTTTCAACCAGATAGATGTAGTTATTTTAATATATTTCTGATAAATTATAATTCTCTTTCTATAATTTTATAAATATGTGAATAATTGTTTCAATGAGGTACTAGATGAATGGCAGTAAAAAGTGTGATCTTCTATTTCTCCCAACAAGGCTCCACCAAACGTATCGCCCAACATATTGCTCAGGGGTTGAATATAGGAGATCACTCTTGTGATCTAGTACAATTCACCAAACTTCAGAAGGATCTCGAATTAATCAAAGGATTTAGTTTTAAAAAGTATGATTTAATTGGCTTTGGAACCCCTGTCTATTATTTTTACCCACCACACCATCTTTTTGAAGTGTTGGATACACTTCCCGATTTGGCCTATGCACAAGGATTCCTGTTCTGCACCAGCGGAGGAAATCCAGGCGCAACGCTATTCAAGCTCCAGCAAATTTTGAAGAACAAAGGTCTCAAGATAATTGATGGGTATGACCGCTGGAAAGGATTAGACCAGCATCGGTGCTATAGTCACTTCCCCCAATCAGCCTTGCCTAGGAGTGTAGGACATCCCACCATAGGAGAACTGAACGAAGCAAAGTCATTTGGTAGAGCCTTAATAGAAAAAGTATTATCCTCCGAAACTCCTGAAAAAACAGATTTTTGGGCAAAGGACAATCCGTGGGCTAAAAATGGGTGGGAGGGACAATCTGCGCCGTTCATGGAGAAATGGTTTCCGGAGTTTCATTTGAATGAAGACAAATGTACCGAATGTGGTGAATGCGCAGACCGATGTCCCATCGATGCAATTGTCTTGGATCCCTTTCCAAAGTGGGTAAAAGAATGTGATCGATGTTATTTATGCGACTTGTATTGTCCCGAACAAGCGATCGAATGTGATTGGTCCAAACAAATTGCCTTTATGGATCAAATTCTGGAAAATGCCCAAAAAGGAAAGAAAGTCTAATTATTTTTTCATACTACTCTGAGCACTTTTAGCCATTTCTTCTTTTCATATTTCCGAATAACCATATTGACTCTAAGGATTGCATAGAGTGTTTCATCACAGATATCATCAACAGAATATGTCCCGTCACAGTATTGGAGAATTTTCACATCCTCTAGGGGGATCTTCTCTTTCCCAGTTAACGGTTTGATTAATAGCGGGACTCTCTTGAGATCTTTGCGCTTTGGCTTGACTGGGCGCGCTATTGGTATAAAGGGTACGGATTCCTCAGCTTGACATGAAGCATCTTGCATATCAGCAGTAGCGATTTTGGGGGCTAATTTCGCCATCACTTCATCTAATTTAGATGCCCATTCCCGGATTTTTGCCTTTAAGCTGAATAATTGGGCGCTGGGTCCCTGCTTTAGATATATTACTACAATCACCTTTTCTGAAATCTTAAAGAATCCGAGATTAATGCCACCAAATGGAATACTACAGTCACCCAAAGCTAAATTTTGAAAATTGTCCCGTACGTAGTTTTGAATAAAACATATATACTCATCGAAGGCGGGTGTATCTATATGCAGGAAGTTCCCTTGTGCATCAATTATGGAAATATATGCCCTTGTGGCAAGAACTTCAGAAAATGAGATCACAATTTCCTTACTTAGTTGATAGATTTCCTCCTTACTCTTCAGACTTAATTCGATAGTAGTAGAGGGGGGAAGACTGCTCATATTAATCTCCTTCGAATGATTTTCTCACACCATTCAGTCGAGGGTGGTTTTTAAGCCTTGGGAATTTAAGGGGGAGAAGTGTTCTACTAAATCAGCGCGATATAGCAAGCTTGCTCAGAAGTCCTGCACATTCAGTATAAACTTACAAAAATTACAGAATTTACAAAAATTACTAGCGCAACCAATCCGGATACAGACGGGGATGGCTTATCAGACGGCGCGGAGATTGATATCTATTTTACAGACCCCACATTCTGGGATACCGATGGCGATGGTTTATCCGATTCGGATGAACTCGGAAATAATACGAACCCGAACTTAGCAGATAGTAATTATGACACCCTTAAGGACGGTTTCGAGATAAGTTATGGGACCGATCCGCTTGAAGATGATACGGATGGCGATGGTTTGAATGATTATGATGAGATCATGGTGCATTCCACCAATGCGACCACTATCGATACTGACGGGGATGGATTATCCGATGCTGATGAAATCCAGGCCTATTTGACCAACCCTAACACAAATGATACAGATCATGATACTTTTGCTGATGCAAATGAAATTACTTTCGGAACTAATCCCAATCTAATGGACACCGATGGGGATGGTTACATAGATGGCGAATGTATACTTGTTCAAGTGGTATCAGCTTTTTTTGATACTGCACAAGTTGTATTGGGTTCAGTTAGTTGGTATCAAAATGCAATTGTAAGGGGCTTTAACAATATCCCCTATCTTCCCTCGGTTCGATATGCTCTTCGAATCTTGGTGTTTAAATATTTTAAATTTAACGAAAAGGCACGAATGGCCCTCTTTAATAAATTACTGAAATTTTTTATCAAAACCGTGGAGAACGCTATAGGATGTGAGTAATCTGAAAGAAATAGGCGAACATCATGAGGGGGACGAACGTAAAGAGCGCAAGATCAATGATGCAGAGCTCCGTAATTTGATGGATAAACACTTGGAACGTCAGAAAGAATCTATAAAAGAAAAGCAACCTACACAAGAGACCAAAGAAGTGAACGGGGTAGAATATGTGGATGTTTTTCTGAAAGCTAGTAAAGAATATAAGGGTGATTATGACTCAAAAACGCTCATTGAAGAAATTGGAAGACCACTACAACAAGCTCTGGAAGGTGGTGCTAGGAGCCTTTCGGAGGGCATGGATAATGTAGGACAGGCGGTTGAAGGGAAAATGGAGAAAGTGGGAGACGCCTTCTCTAAGCTGGAACAGCCGAAGGAGAAAAGTTCTGAGCCCACCGCACAGGAATTGGGTGAAATGGCTCGATCCTTACAGGATGATTCGCATGAAGGTAAGATCTCTGAGTCTTCAGATAGGAGTAAAGAAGGCATAGAACCCGATGAAATCGCTGATAGTCAAGATCTAGAACCTACTGGTGTAGAAGAGGTTGAGGAGCACTCAATGGAGCATAAGGACGATGCCCAGGTGCCACTCCTTGATTCTCATACATTAAAGCTCGAACAAGGCGAAATTACATGTTCCAATGAACCTAAACCTAAAAATTTAAAATTACAAGGATTAATGGAACGGTATCACGTTGAAACCAACAAGAATGCCATTAAGGGGTTTCGATTTACAAAACGTTTTCAAAATTGGCTTAAAGGAGATCTGCCTGCAAAGGAGAAACGAGAAACAATGATGCTATTAAATGCATGCAAAGCTTTTGAAAAGGTACTGCATAATTTTAAGCTCGATGAATTGCGAGAAATCGCTCAGGCACATGGGGGTGAATGTCTTGCAACTGAATTTGTTAATTATAAAACCGAATACCCGTTCCGGTGTGAAAATGGACATGAATGGGCTGCTTCTGGCTTTACCATCAAGAAAGGGCATTGGTGCCGAGATTGCTATGATAATAGCCGAACAAAATATGATTGGACCAAACCTGAAACGAAGATCTTGGCCATTAAATACGTCCATGACTACGCAAAAACCCATGATGGAAAGCCCCCCCCACATGATTTATTCATCAAACATTTTGGAGGAGTGGGGTTTCGAAAAGGGTTCAATAAAACTTATAATAAGTTTTTAGTTGAAGATTGCGACATTCAGCCTAATAAGCGGAGAGATCTTGATTGGACGAAACCTAAAACAATGGAGTTGGTAAGAGATTATATTAGGGAATACGCAAAAGGTCATGAAGGAAAGGCACCCCCATTAACCGTAGTTAGAAATCTGTTTGGGGGCTTTCAAAGTGGTCTAGCTTTTATCAATAAAAAATATAATCAATTCATAAAGGAAGATTGCGGAGTTGAGCCAAATCTCGAATTTAACTTTGATTGGACTGCTCCTGGGACCGTCGAATTAGTTAAAGATTATATTTTTGAATATGCAAGTGAGAACGATGGGAAAGCCCCAGGATTACAATTAACTATTAATGAGTTCAGTAGTGGATTCGATAAGTATTTACAGGATAATAACACCACCTATAATCAATTCTTAGAACAGGAATGTAATTTAACACCTAATATTATTTTTGAACATAATTGGGCTTCTGACTCCCCTGAATGGAAAGTTGCTCAAAAGAAAATAGTTGAGTTTTACAAGGAACATAAACGGCCACCTAGCCAACGAGAATCAAGAAAATTTGTGGGTGGTGGATTTGAAGCTGGTTTAAAAAGACAGGGTAAGACTTACAATCTATTCCTGGTTGAGAATTGCAAAATTCCTATTACCGACTTAGATCAAGCCCAAATCGAGGGCGACCAGTTTGATCGTGCCGCAAAGAAAGCAGTTAAAGTGCTTCATGGCGCCTCTTGGGGGCGAGTGTATCACCCTGACTTTGCCCAATATGGGCGAGAATATCTTGAACCTGACGGAATAATTCATGACTTTGCTAAACGACCAATTAAAAGAGTGGGTAAATCCTTTTTTTTGGAGAAGGGACAAAAGTTCGACTTAATATTCGAATTTAAACGAACGTTTGGGGGGATCGGAGCAAAAGATAGTAAGCTAACTCCCCTCATTGCTGAGAATTTGAAATATTATTTTTATATTAAACCAGGAAAAGTTAAGGATCGTGAAATTGAGGGTTGCCACGTCACCCATCATACTAAAAAAGAACTATTGGATGAGCTCCAATCTCATATTCGTCCTTCTAATAAAGCAAAAATACTTAAAATTATCGAGGAAATTAAGATGATAGGGAAAGATCCCAATTCCAAAGCCCAAAAATCACTTTCGGATTTCTAAGGACACTTCCTACTTGCTACTTAATGTTTTCAAAAATACTAATATTTGAGATTAATAATCGTTTTATTTAGTTTTTTGAAGAATTTCTAATTCGCTAGGTGATTTTATGAGTGATGTAATTCAATCGGATGTGAATACAAGAGAAACAACTCGTAAAGAACGGATCCTATTCGGACTTTCAGCCTTAACAGATCAAGCTTCCTATCAATTTTTCACGCTCGCTATCTTTGTTTTCTACTTCGCAATCGCGTTCGAGGATGCTGGTCCTGAGGCGATCGGTCTTGTCTGGATTGCTTATGTCATATGGGGTGTTTGGAACATGTTTAATGATCCGTTACTAGGGGCATTATCCGAGCGGACAAAACAGAGAGCTAGATTTGGAAAACGGAAACTCTATCTTATTGTCTCGATTGTCCCGTTATCCGTGATAATGATTTTACTGTTTAGTGTTCCACTTACTGCGTCCACAGCTGTGAAATTCATCTATTTTCTCGTTGTAATTTTGATATTTGAGTTAATTTATACAATGTATTCAGTAAATACCAATGCCCTATTTCCAGAACAGTTTCCTGACGCAAAAGAAAGAGCGAAAGTCAATCAATTCATTAAAAGTTTTACTGTACTCGCAGTGATATTAGCAACGATGATCCCCTTTCTCGTTATTGGACCTTTAGCTCCTGGCCCGGAAGTAACAATCACTCTAGCTATAAGACAAACTTATCAATTAAGTTACATAATAACCGGGGTTATCATGGCATTAGTGGTTATCATTCCGGGGTTAATTTTTATCAAATATGGTGTAAAGGAGCCCAAAGAGGATCATAAGTCGTTTAAACAACGCCCATCTTTTCTGAGTTCGTTGAAATTCACCTTAAAAAATCGCAATTTCCTTAAATTCACGATTGCCAACATGTTTATTTGGACCTGCTTTAGCATCCTCCTCATGGTGTTCCCATTATATAGTATTTTTGTTTTGGGTTTTTCAGAAGGAGCTCTACTCACCTCACTCTCTCTGATGCTCGCACTGATCATAGCAGCCTGCACTCTCCCCTTGCACAAAAGAATAGGTGAGCGAATTGGTTCACGTAATGGATTAATGTTAGCCTTAGGTCTTTGGATCGGCATCCTTCTACCCTTTATGTTTCTCACTGATAGTGTATCAATGCAATATATCTCGATTGGGGTTACTGCGCTCCAGGGTATCCCCCTTGGAGGTGCTTTGTTCTTTGTCGACCTGCTGATCAGCGATGTTGTAGATCAAGACGAACTAAAATTCGGGGTTAAAAGGTCAGCTAGTTATTATGGGATCAATGCGTTCGTCCACAGATTTTCTATCATCATCTCTATCTCAGTAATTGCACTGGTATTCAGTGGGGCTTCTTGGAGCTCTTTTTCTGCCTGGGTTCCTGGAACTGAAGTGATCGCCTTAAAAATTCTCATGTTTGTCTGTCCAGCTCTAGCCTGCGCATGCGCAATCTTATTCTTGCGCTGGTATGACTTACATGGTAAGAAATTAAAGGACATGCGGGAAAAGTTACGACAAGCACGAACTTGAGGTCAAGCACGAACTCGTGGTCGTAACCCCTTTTGAATTACACAATTTAAGCATAGATTTGTAAATAATTGATCAATTCCAGAATTATTTTTAATTGAAATTTCGATAGTCGATGACTCTGGTCTATACGGAAAACAGATTTTTGGAGCTAATGCTTCAATTTCTTCATGAGATATGACTCTTTTATCCGAATCACTATTGTCCGCAGCTATTACTGAAATAGTTTGACCACAAGCTTCAGTTACTTCCTCATGCCAGTTTGTTAGATGTTCAAAACTCGCCCTATTACTTGTATCAAAGAGATAAATACAATTTGCCACACCCAAATAGTATTGATGGCGATTAATTGAAAACCGCTCTTTTGGACTCATAAACCAGACCTGCAACATGATTATTATCCCCTCGACTTTTACCAACTTTAAATTAAACGCGACGCCAATTGTCATTAGTGTGTCTTCGTTGAAATCTGGGTTAATTCGTCTCATTAGCCCTATTCCGTCTACCTCAGGATCCCCCACAATGAAAGTTTTATACAAATAATCGTAATATGACATTCTTCCATCCTCATCTATTTGTGAACTTACTTATTATTGATATTCCTTTTAAAAATTCTCTTATTTGGCTTTAAATTGAAAAGACACACTCATAGTTTTTTCAAAATTAAGGACTACAAATTTTAGGTTGATACCTGTGTCCAAGGTAATTCTTCCCCCAAATCGTTGAATAGTGATGTCCCTATTTTAAATACGCTATATGTTCTATTAGAACTATTTAAGTTTTAATAGTCATAATCGTAGGTGACTCTGGTGTTGGAATATCATAATAGGTTTAAGATCATAATTGTAGGTGACTCTGGTGTTGGTAAAACCTCAATTGTGACTAGATATGCAAAATCTCACTTTACGAAATCCTACCAACTAGGAAGTTAGTACAATCACTCTTTGTCTGTTGTTGAAACTTTGAAGAGTCTCTGCCAGTTTTGGCCTTTTTGGTCTTGTAACCAGTTCCGATAGAGAAAACCTAGACATACGGTAGCTAATAAGCGATCAATTCCCGCATCATATTTGATTGAGATTTCGATAGTCGATGCTTCTGGTCTAAATGGAAAACCGATTTTTGAAGCTAGGGCTAGAATTTCCTCTCGGGATACGACTCTATTATCCGAATCAATATTGCTCGCACCTATTACTGAAACGATTTGACCACAGGATTCTGTTACTTCCTCATGCCAGTTGGTTAGGTGTTCAAAACTCGCCCTATTAGCTACATTAAAGAAATAAATACATGCTACCGAACCTTTGTAAAAACTAGGGCGGAGATAAGAAAAGCGTTCTTCTTGACTGATCAACCACATCTGGAGCTTGAATTTTATCCCTTCTATAACAACCGGTTTGACAGCAAACGTCACCCCAATTGGTGGGTTTTCGTCGATAGTTGGAGTAATTTGTCTAAGTAATCCTAGTCCATCTACCTCCGCATCCCCTACAAGTACAACTTTTAATAAATGATCGTAGTCTTTGATTATTTTCTCAGGAACACTTGGTAACTGTGTTAAAAACTCTGGAGGTGGGGTAATGTCCGGTTGAACTACTTCAGGTTGTTCTGGGGGAATTAAACCTTTGAAATAGGCAAAAAACCAGCATATATTCGTGAATAATTGCTCTATTCCATAATCATCTTTGAGTGATAATTCGAGCGCGGAAGCTTCTGGCATGTAAGGATAGCAGATCTTTGAGGCTAATTCTTCAATTTCCTCATTAGATACCGCTCTATTATCAGAATCAATGTTCGTTGCAGCGATAACTGATATAATTTCACCAGTATTTTCCGTTACTTCTTTATGCCAGTTAGTTAGATGTTCAAAACTCTCCCTATTTGTTACGTCAAAGATATAAATACACGCCACTGTACCCCGATAATACAAAGGTCGAAGGAAGGCAAAGCGCTCTTGGCTGGAAGCCATCCAAAGCTGCAATTTAAACCTTTGACCTGCAACGTCTATCGTCTTAATAGCGAACTCTAATCCAACCGTCATCAAGGATCCATCGTTGAAATGAGAACTAACCTTTTTCATTAACTCGGTCCTGCCTACGTCTGCATCACCTACGATGAAAACTTTAAACAAATGATCATAGTCTGACATTGTTCCATCCTCTTCTTTTTATAAATTATATATATGAATAATGTTCTTTAAATAGCGTTAGCTTATTTAGGTTTAAACTGAGAGTGAAAAGGTTGGCATCTCAAATAATTCATAATACTTTCAAGCTCATAATTGTAGGTGACGCTGGGGTCGGGAAAACCTCAATTGTGACTAAATATGCAAAATCTCACTTTAAGAAATCTTACCAAATAACAATTGGGGTAGATATATTTACAAAAACTGTTGAAGTACCTACCAATGGAGATCTACGCCGTGCTAGACTCTCAATATGGGATACTGCGGGACAAGAACGTTTTTCATATGTAAGACCATCATTTTACAGAGGGGCTGCAGGAGGTTTAGTGGTATTTGATTTAAGTAAGAGGCAAAGTTTTGAAAATACGCCAAAATGGATGGAGGAAGTCAAGAAAGCACGTGTTTCAATACCTCAAATTCTGGTTGGGAACAAATTGGATCTACATGACCGAGAAACTTCTTATGAAGAAGCACTAAACTTTGCATCTGAATTGAATATGGAATATTTTGAATCGTCTGCTAAGGATAATCAAAATATTTTCGAGATCTTTCAGAGGTTAGCTGAACTTGTATTAATTCGTCATCTTCAAGAAGTTGAACAAGATTCTGCTGAGGAACAAAAATATGTTGATGATATCAATAGATACTTGGTGTTAGCTCAACAAGCCTATGAGGACCGACAAGACCAAAAATTTCAAGAAGCTCTCATCCTACTTAAAAAAGCTCAAGCCTACGCGCAGAAGATAGTATTTCAGGAAGGCTTGGAATGGATCGAAAAGGAAACTCAACTTATTACACAGATTTTAAAGCAACAAGAGCCCCCCGGATAGCTAAAATAGTTTTTTATATATAATAGTATCTTATTTTTTTAAGAGTTTAAATCAAATAATCTTGAAGGGAAATAACTATGCCAAATACGTATGGAGATATTCCAGATCATGTACGCTTCAAGCCGTATATGCCCTTATTCCCGAATACATGGAAACTTTTTCAAACAATCGGGTGGCCAGCGTTCTACCAGTTTAATTTAGATTCTGAAGCTGGGTGTTATGACTTTTTTGAAACTCGATTTAATGAATCCATTGCCACTTCGGAAGATGTCACAAATAACAAACTCGAGGCTCCCGATAAAGTACTTTCCTATGTCTTGTTATTACCGAATGTCGCAATTCGCGCAGATTTATTACAAGGCACGTCAAAGTTGTTTGCAGGAGAATCAGTTGATCTAACCTATATCATTTTAAAACATGATACGCAAGAGGTTTTTGCGCTTCTCAACGGTCATATGGAAGAAGGACTCCCTGTCGATTGGTGGTTTGTCCGTCCCGATGATGAACTGCTTGATCGCCGTCATATGAAGATTGGCTATAAGTTGAAGGAGATCCCCTCCCGAATAAAAGACCTTCAAAAGTCAAGTATGCGCCTAATCGATGTTTTCAAGGATATCCGAAACGAACGCACGCCTCAGTGGGCAAACGCCCATTATTTTGTGATAAATGCCTATGAGACTTTCGCCCTCAATTTGCTTTATGAACCGAGTAGCTATGAATCAATCAGTCAGGGATTTGATGGATGGGCTGCGAAAGAGCTGTACGGCTTACCTGACTATGCATTTGCTCTAATTCCTTGGCCACAAATGATAAACATGTTTCTCTACCAAGGAAGAGCTGCATTTACTAAGAAATTAGCGAGTTTAGCCACGCATGGGCATTTATTCATCTCACCGTTTGAAGAAAAAAATCGCGAGCTAATCATGCGGCTTCATAGTCACATCTACGACTGGTATCAAAAGGAGAAAATAGGGAAAGGGGTTCCATATCCCATTCAAACTTTAGGTTGCGAATTTCCAAATCTCAAACAAAAAAAGGATCCGGATACTCGATTTGCATATAAATATCCTCATGGAGATTGGATAAAACCGGACGAACTTGGAATTCCTCCCGAAGAATTGACGAAGGGTGTCTACTTGGATGTCACTCACGAAACCCCAGTCGAAGAAAAAATAGACCACTCACATATAATTTCAATTGGAATCGGGCGTGATACTGAATTCATTAAACCTGCTGCAAAAGACTAAAACTAGAAACCAATATTTCACGATCTATAAAGAGATTTTACAATTTTATTCCATACTCTTGTTTTACATATTTTTTGACTTTTTGTTTCTCTTTCTCGTTTGGTTCCATTTCGTAAAGTTGTTGGAAACAGCCTTTTGCTTTTTTCGTTTCTCCTAGATCCTTATATACTGCACCTAACAGACGCAAACTATCCGAATTCGGTGAAATATCAATTGATTTCTCAAGAAATTGGGCTGCCCTTCGATATTTCTTCTTTAATCCGTAAATCACTCCTTTTTGAAACCAAGCAAGAGCATGATTTGGGTTAAGTGTAAGCACTGCCTCATAACATTCAAGTGCCTCTCTATATTTATTGCCTACCTCATATTCAACGCCCATGAAATACCATGCATCAGTATGATTCGGATTGAGCTTGAGTACTTTTTCAAAACTTTTAACAGCGTACTTGTTTTTCTTTATAAGCGCATAGCAGAATCCCAGTTTAAACCAAGCTTCCGTTGAGTTTGGGTCAATTTCTGTGGCTTTTTTAAATTGATCGAGTGCTTTTTTGGGCATTTTCTTCTCTAGGAGGTCGGTTCCTTTTTCAATTATTTCCTGAGCCATGGTATAGTCCAATCCAGAGTATTATTAACAAGAGTAATCAATAAGGATTTTTTATATTTTATTAAATCTTTTAAAAAGAGAAAAAAAGAATATATTAGCCCATTATCTTTTTCGCAATCGCTTCTACTTCTTCAATTTTCATTCCCATTGATTCCATGACTTCATTGTAGGTGTCTACGAACTTCTCGAACTTTTCCTTTCCTCTTCGTATTTGCTCCGCCTTCACCTCAAGCACAATTGCGCGTAATTGCTCTTTGGTTGGTTTAATGCCCAGCGGTTCCAACGCATCTTTCAAGACAACCTCAGTGCCAGAAAATTTTCCATACCGAAAGATACTTTTTCTCCCAAACCAAGCGTGTGGAATTGATTCATAGGTATGTGGATGTGCGAGCACTCCTGCGGCGTGAATCCCACTTTCATGCTTGAATGCATTTGCGCCAATGACTGGTTTATTTATGGATATGGGAACGCCGCTGAATCTTGAAATCTTCTTTGCGACTTCAAACATTTTTTCCAAGTTAATTCTTAATTTTATACCAAGTAATCCCATCATAATAGTAATAATTTCTTCCAGGGGTGCGTTCCCAGCACGTTCGCCTATTCCGGTCAGGGTCCCATTTAAACCAGTGCATCCTACCTCTAAACTTGATAAAATATTAGCTGTTGCGAGGCCATAATCATTATGACAATGAATTGCCATTGGTTTAAGTTCTGGATGTCCTTGCTTGGCAAATTCGTCCTCAACGGCTTTTATCCACCATTGCACTGTCCTCGGGGTCATTGTCCCGGTTGTATCTGCCAGTCCAAAGGTAGCAAAGCAGTGTTTCAACCGTTCTTTCGCAGCTATGATTAATTCACACATATACGGGATATCTGCCCGTGAACAATCCTCTCGTCCAAAAACGACCCTCAAGTCGTGATCTTTCACGTACTGACATATATCAAGAAATTTCTCCTTGTTGGTCTCCCGATCCATTTTTAGCTTATGTTTTATATGGAAATCCGAGCTGGAAGTGAATAAATCTAGGGCTGGCGCACCCACATCAATTGCTGCATCTACATCGCTTTTTAGCGCCCTTGACATTACGAAATTTAACCCTTGCGGATGTTCATCAAAAATAAGTTTACAGGCTTTTCGCTCATCCTCTGAAACCGCCGGAAATCCTATTTCCATCCCATTGAACCCAATATCTTCCATGTCTTTAAACAATTCTAGTTTTTGTTCTGGTGTAAAATATACGCCCGTTTGTTGTTCGCCATCTCGAAGTGTCATGTCGACGACATTTATTGGTGTGTTGATCTTTACATCTTTCCAAGCTTCTTCAATATTCCAATTGTGGATTAAACCTTCCTCGTAAACTTTCGCATATTCTGGAGGCAACAATTTGAGGTATCGACTCATTTTTACTCTTACCATTTCATTCACCCCTAAGCAATCTGCATATGATTATTGTATTATGATTTTTTTTTCTTTTAAATTTGTTATTAATGATTTAGAATCTATCCATCGAATATTTTAAAAAGTACCGTACCTTTTTGATAATAATTTCCTAGTTTTTTTGTGGGGAACATGCATGATGAAACGGACTAGATAGCGACCGGGAGTCGCTTGGAAAGAGGTTCATTCAGTAACTAATGCATGTGGATATAAGGTTTTATTCGAAATTATGGGAAATAGCCGCATAGTTTTCTAATTGGGAAGACAACCCTATATAATTTCAAACTAAAATTTCTAAGATTAATCTACTTCAGATTATATTCGGGAGAATTTTTGCGTCCCAATTTATTTCCCATTAAATTATAGACTACTTAGTCTATATTGAGTTTATATACCCAATAGACAGGCATACTGTTATCTGAAAGGTTTAAATATAATGGAATCTTCCTAGATTCAAGAATTCCAACCGAAATATAACCCCACCAGGTGTCTATATCACATCTGGGAGATCAAAGATGCTTTTTTGATGAAGCGATCAGGGGGGGTGTTTTGGAGGAATTTGGCCAAAAAATTGTTGGAGAAGAAAAGATGGAAGCAGAATTCGAAGCTACGCTGACGAGATAACGTTAGCGTGGTGAATTAATTGTCTCCAAAAAGAAAAGGCAAGAAAAAAGATAGATTCGGTAAAAAAAGTTTCTATCATGAAAAACGGAGAAATAGAAAGTATCGGAAAGCATTAAAATCATGGAAAATGGATTATCCTGATTATTTCAAGAAGTAAATAATCCTAAATCGATTTTAATAAGGACTGATACCCCTTTGATTTTTTTAAAATAAAGGTAAAAAGAGGTGAAAAAGTTGGGAAAAGCAAAGAATGTCAGAATCATAAAGCTTACGTCTAGTGGTCATACTGAATGCGTTGCAAACCAAAATTACGCATACAACATGGTGCGGCAAGCATTATCCGAGGGATACTTCGCATACTGCGAGCCTGGTAACGTAGTTGTTTCGCAAGTCAGTGAATTAAGCACTCGCCGGTTAGAAAAGGTTATCCTGTACGCGCCTATCGCAGGAGGATAAAATATGAAAACAATTCAACTCAAATTAGATGCAGCATGGCATTTCTTCGAGTCCAATTCCCAACAATTTCGCCCTGTGAAAAATAAACATAACTTTCACCATGGAGATCTATTGTATAAAGATAGTGAATTTTTTCTCGTACATCGTAAGAAGAAAATCGTCCCTATCAGCTGGTGTCAGGCAGGAAAAAAGATCTATGGAAACATCCGCAATTTTACTCGACGAAGTTTCAATGTTTCGAAGCAAAAAGTTGTTTTTGCTTTCAAAATAAATGCGGATGAAGAGGTTCAAACCAGCATCAAACCCGACACTTATCCTTACCCTTACGAGCGAATTGAACCAGTTAGAATCCCCCCATCAAATAAATCTGATAAACCTGATCTAACGATTGCCGAAAGACGAGCAAAGGAATTAATGCGGCATGTAGTCTCCAGTAATCCTCGCTTAAGTATGAAGGGCAATTTCCTTTATGTCAATAGTAAGAATGGGAAATCATATTACATTTCAATCAGAAATGGTGTCGTCTATAATAGCTTCCATCGGTCTGTTTGTGTCACAATGCGATGTGGGAGAGAAAACATCCCCCTCTACGATCAAATCATTGCCAAAGCCTTAACGATAGCCTACGCCCATAAACGAATCTCGACATTAAACTAATCTTTTTTTATTTTAATCTCCTGAACTAATTCTGGGAAGGGATGATTGAAAGTGCGCATGCTTTTGAAAAATAGTGGAAAAATAGTTATAAGGGAAAAACAGAATATTTGAAAAATAGTAATAAGTAGAAAATCAAGAATTTTTGAAAAATGGTTATAAGGGAGCTGCAAATTTGATATACACAAAATTTCAAGAGATGATTGGAACCAAATATCCCATAATCCAAGCGGGAATGGGACCATATAGCACGACCGAACTGAGTATTACCGTGGCAAAAGAGGGCGCCTTGGGTTTAATTTCCACGATTGGGATGACGGGGGGCTCAGCCAATTCCGCAACACCCGAACGCTCTCAGGAAGTTTTTGGGAAGGGTCGTCCTAAGGATATTGTGAAACGCGTGATCCAATACGTCTATGACAATTTGAAAGACTACCCCGATGCGAAATTCGGGATGAACACTCCTGTTGCGGGGGATTTCGATTTTGCTGCACGTCGCCTAATTGGTGGTTGCGTTGAGCTAATGAAAGAAAATCCGGAAATGCAGGAGAAATTCAAAGTCATCGTTACTTCGGCCGGAGACCCCTTACCTTGGGCTATCGATGCTAAAGCAAGGGGCGCCCGAAAGCCAAGAATCCCAATCCAGGAAGAATTACCCGGAATTACATGGGCACATGTTTGTCCTAGTCTGAGGACGGCAAAGCGGTGTGAAAAGGCTGATGTGGATATTATTATCGCATCTGGGAGAGAAGGTGGGGCGCATTGTTCATGGAGAGATGTTTCTTCCATGGTATTGCTTCCTGAAGTTGTCCAAAACGTTAGCAAACCCGTCGTAGGTGCTGGAGGCTTTTCCGATGGTGCGTCCTTAGCGGCTGCATTGGCACTTGGTGCCATTGGAATCCAAATGGGAACCCGGTTCATTGCTACTAAAGAGTCGGATTTTCAACAAATGTGGAAAGACGCATTAGTTAAGCGAACCGAGGAAGATACTCTTGTTGGACGGGGCGTTTTCGGACCCATGCGATTTCTGAGAAATCCAAAAAGCCTACAAATCATAGACGAAACGATAAAAGGCGCCTCAGATTTATATCGTGGAATACCTTGTAAAACAACAAGCCCCATTTTGGCATTGGAAATGGAGGGGTTTTCGAATTTGATGGACGAAGTCGAAGATGAAGCGGCTTTTATGGGTGGCAGCGTTACAGGAAGGATTCATGATATCCCAACAGTGAAAGAATTGCTCGAACGAGTCATGACCCAAGCGGAAAAAGTAATCGCCAACCTGCCCCGGAATGTCCTGAAATCAATCCCTGTTTGAGCTCACTTGATAGATTGGAAAAATTAAATGGGTATTTCTTTCCTGTTGAAGATCACAAGAACATGGTATTTTGGTGAGTGAATGAAGAGTAAGGAACGCGTAAAACGGGCGTTAACCTTTAACAAACCCGATCATGTTCCGATTTATAAATTGAGTTTCACGCCGCCCTACAATGATGTTTTCGCCATATTTAACCTGCCATTAAAAAGCTGGCAGCCGTGCGAGAAAAACATATACCCTCATGCTATAACTAATCTCATCCAAAAATTAAGGTTATACCGATGGAAGCGTCCGGATTGGGCACCTAAAGATTGGTGGAAACATGCGCGGGAAGAAATAGATCAGTGGGGCTGTTATTGGAATAGAAGTGAAAATGATTTGACAATGGGGCATCCTGGGCGCCCCGCTATCGACACTTGGGATAAATTAGAGACGTGGGAAGGTCCTGATGCAGCTGATCCAAAAGCATATAGGATTCTTAACTTGTTATCCAAGCCTTTTTTTAGAAAATATAAGGTTGGAGTTATCCATGATCTTATATACATTCAGAATCGGGTATCCATGTTACGAGGGTTCACGAATCTCTTGATTGATCACCATAGAAATCCCAAACAAGTCCACCAATTGATTGAAAAAGTGACAGATATTTTTATGAGTAATGTGGAAATGTTAGTTACGAAATATAAACCGGACGGTATCTGGGCGTGTGATGATCTTGGGACTCAACAGGCCCCATTCTTCAGTCCAGCATTATTCCGAAAATTTTACGCCGACCCATATAAGAGAATAATAGGCTATCTCCACGATCATGATTGTGCCTTTCATTTGCATAGCTGTGGTAACATTGGAGATTTAATCCCAACATTCATTGATATTGGTATTGATTCGCTCCAGTTTGATTCCCCGCGCATGTCTGGGTTTGAGAGGCTCCGTGAATTCCGCGGTAAACTCCCGTTCTGGGCGTGCGTCAACATCCAAACGGTCTATCCGAATGGGACGCCTGAAGAAGTTGAAAAAGAAGTGATAGAGATGATCCGAACTTTTAGCACCCAAGAAGGGGGATTTCTCGCTATCTTTTATACCGATTTAAGAGTCCTTAACGCTCCTAAGGCAAATGCCAAAGCATTTTATAAAGCTGTGAAAAAATGGGGGAAATATCCCCTTAAGTGTTTAGCTTGAGAATCAAACCCTGTTTAAATCAATTAATCTTTTTTCTGCATTCCTAACTTTTTTAAGGAGAAAATTTGTAGTAAAACTATGTCACAGCCTCGATACAAAATTAAGATAAAGAAGAAGTTATGTATCGATCCCATAGAGTGTGGCATTCCCTGTGTCAAATCTTGCCCTTATAGACTATTAGCTTATACTCAAAAACACACACCTGCCTCTGGTGTGGAACCAGAGGCGTTTAAAATCATAGTAGCTTTCCCTATTCTCTGCAACGATTGTGAACGCTGCATTAATGCGTGTTCACATAATGCAATCAAAATAATTGCACCGAAAATGAATGTCTAAGGTTAAAATTATGCCACCTAAAATACGAGTTTTTCCTTTCCAACAGATAGAAAATTAAAAAAGCGCCTTTTTTTGTTATTTTACTAAAATCATCTGAAAAAGGAGGAAACTCAAACATGGTTAAGATTAACAAAGCTCGCTTTTTAAAGAATCTCCCGGAATCCTATCGAGAAGCCTATGAGAATGACTGGGCCCATAACTATGCCGTTGAGATCGAAGAGGTTACCAAACAATATAACTTTTCTTCGAACATTAATTTCGCTGATACCACATGTAGAGACGGAGAACAGCAAGTTGGTGTTGTTTTTACACCAGAACAAAAAGTCGAGATTGTAAATGCAATCGCCGATGCTGGAATAAACTTAATTGAAGTTGGTTATCCTGGAGTCTCCAAAGAAGAAGAACGATCATGTAAAATGATCACCGAAAACGCACCGAAAGCCCTATGTTTCGTGATGGCACGCGCCAACGAGGCTGATATTGACGCTGCTTTACGGTCAGATGCTCGAATGGTTGATTTATTCACGAGTTGCTCGGAATATCACATTCGAACAAAGATGCACCTCACACCTGATTCCAATATTGAAATGTATTTAAAGGCGCTGGATTACGCAACGGACCACGGCCTCGGAATTGTCTTTGGCATGGAGGACGTCAGCAGAAGTAGTATAGATTATTTTGTGAAAATTATTTCAACAGTCCATGATCGTGCAGGCGCGAAATGGATGGGCACGGGTATTTCGGATACCGTAGGAATGTTTAATCCAAAGTCCGCGGCTTGGTTCTATAAACAAGTTTCTTCGAGACTAGAAGGAATATCCTTAGGAATGCATTTCCATAATGATTTTGGGATGGCTACGGCGAACTCCCTTGCCTGTTTAGAAGCGGGGGCTCCTGCAGCTCAAGGTACTATTTTAGGTATAGGTGAGCGATGTGGTAACACCCCCATCGAAGAAGTCATAGTAGCTATGAAAGTATTATATGGAATGAAGCTCCGTTCCATTAACTTTGAGAAATTGATGGAAGCATGTGAGCTAGTATCAAGATATTCAGGGGTTCCTATTCCTGTAAATAAACCAATCGCCGGGATGAATGCGTTTCGACATGAGAGCGGTATCCATGCTCACGGAGTCCTCGCACACCCACACATCTACGAAGCAATACCACATGATCTACTTGGGCGGAAATCCGAATTTGCATTTGGAAAGTTTTCCGGGACTGCTGTGGTTTTAGAGGAAGCTCTAGCACCTCATGACATTAAACCAACTAAAGAACAACTCAGGGAAATCGTACTCAAAGTGAAAGACAAACAGGAAAAACGTGAATCTGAAAAACAACAGGTTAAAGAAAAGTTTGTGAATGAATATTACGCTTACATGCGAAAAATGGCCCTAACGATGGACGAAGTGCTCGAAATCGCTAATTCTGTAATGAAAAAATAAACCCATTTTTTCATTCAATACCTTTTTTTAATCCTTTTTTTGAAATATAGAAGAGAGATTTCTCTATCCCTCAAAAAGATAGTAAATTAAAAGTAGGAATTAGGCTCAATGACTGACCCAACTGGGAAAATTGATTGGATAAATAGCGAAATGATAGGGCAGAACAAAGAGCCCGGTCATTGCACAGTTCTCCCCTTTCAAAATCGTGAAGTGGTGTTAAAACGAAACGATACAGCTTCTTCATATTACAAATCACTTAATGGAAATTGGAAGTTCAAGTGGGTAAAAAAGCCTGCTGATCGTGCCCTTGATTTTTGGAAAACCGATTATAATACGGATGACTGGGCTGAAATACCGGTTCCAAGTAATTGGCAGCTAGAAGGTTTCGGTATTCCGATGTATTTGAATATGCGATATCCTCCAAGTGTCAAGAAATGGTTCCCCCCACGGATTAATCAAAACTATAATCCAGTGGGATCCTATCGAACTGAGTTTAAAATTTCTGAGGATTGGGAAAAGCGTCAAATTTTTGTTCATTTTGCTGGCGTGAAATCTGCATTCTACATCTGGGTGAATGGCGAAAAGATAGGGTATAGTCAAGGATCGATGATGCCCGCTGAATTTAACATTACAGAATTTGTAAAACCAGGGAAAAACCTGCTTGCCGTCGAAGTTTATCGCTGGTCCGATGGCTCCTATCTCGAGGATCAGGATATGTGGCGGTTTAGCGGTATTTATCGCGATGTTTTTCTATATTCCACCCCTGCTCTCCACATAAGGGACTTTTTCCTGTTTTGTGACCTTGACGAGGCTTACAAAGACGCCAAATTACATGTTCGCGTCAAGATCCGTAACTATTCGGGCCAAAAAATCGAAAAATCCTCGTTAGACATTACTCTTCTTGAGTCTAATAAGCAGATTGTGGGTGAAGAACCACTTTTGAAGAGTGAAGTCTCCATTGATGCGGGTCAAGAAGAGGTAATTGAGCTCTCCGTTGATGTCAAGGATCCTAAAAAATGGACCGCAGAAACACCTTATTTATATCACGTAGTTTTAGAATTGAGGAATCCAGATGGCGAACTTATTGAGGTAGAAGAATGCCGTTATGGCTTTCGCGTCGTCGAAATCAAGAATGCACAAGTCCTTATCAACGGGAAAAGGATCTTCATCAAGGGTGTGAATCGTCATGAGCATGATCCTGACCATGGTCGTGCTATCCCCTATGAACGCATGTTGCAGGACGTCAAATTAATGAAGCAACATAATATTAATGCAGTTCGCACGAGTCATTATCCGGATCACCCCAAGTGGTATGATCTCTGCGATGAATTTGGCATTTACATTTTGGATGAGTGCAATATAGAATCTCATGGCCTGCGTAATAAATTACCGAAAGGTAAGGAACAATGGCGGAATGCCACCGTGGATCGAATGGAACGAATGGTTGAGCGGGACAAAAATCACCCTTGCATTTTTGCATGGTCTCTCGGCAACGAGGCTGGGAATGGAAAGAACTTCGTTTTAATGAAGGAAGCCGCATTAGCAATTGATCCTACACGACCCATTCATTATGAAGGGGATTATGAGCTAAATGAATCGGATTTTTTTAGTACTATGTATACCTCTCATGAACATCTTGAAAAATCCGGACAGTTAAAGAAAGTAAAGCACGGTATACTTTCACTTTCTGGTTTGAACCCTGACAAGTTTAAGGATAAACCTAGGTTCCTCTGTGAGTATTGTCATGCTATGGGGAATTCCGTAGGAAGTCTTCAAGAATATTGGGATATCTTTGAGAAATATAACAATATGCTGGGAGGGTGTATTTGGGATTGGGTCGATCAAGGTTTGAGGAAAACTGACGCGGAGGGTAAAGAATTCTGGGCCTACGGTGGGGATTATGGAGATAAACCGAATGATAAAACTTTCTGCATAAATGGGCTTGTTCTAGCAGATCGAATCCCGAACCCCGCAATGTTCGAGTTAAAAAAGGTACATCAGTTTATTAAAGTGTATCCTGTAGACCTCTCGATGGGGAAAGTGAGGATACACAATAAATACTTTCATCAAACCACTGACTTTATTGAAATATTCTGGGAATTAACTGATAATGGTCAAATTATACAGGATGGAAAATTATCCTCCCTTTCCTTAGCGCCAGGATCACAGCAGGATGTATTAATTCCCTTTAATAAACCCGAAATTAAGTCTGGTTCTGAATATCACTTAAAAATAATTTTCAAACTCGCGGAAGATGCTTCATGGGGAAATACAGGGTTTGTAATAGCTTGGGATCAATTCGAGATGCCCTTTGAGAGTGCACCTGAATCCAAATCCTCGGTTGAATCATTCCCTGATTTTGTTCAAATTACCGATTCTGTGGAATCTCTCACTTTAGAAGGGATTGATTTCAAGGTGAAAATAGGAAAAAAAACAGGTAGCATTGAATCTCTGGTCTTCAAAAAGCAAGAACTCATTACTCAACCTTTAAACCTAAATTTCTGGAGAGCCCCTACTGATAATGACCTTGGACTTGCAAAGTTTGTTCCTTTTCTCCAGACACTTGCTAAATTTATTCCACCAGTCAAAAAATTAGTCGCCAAAGTTGGCTGGAAAAAAGCCACGAAAAAGCGAAAAGTCAAGTACTTCACACACGAGCAACCGTCTCCTAATATCGTCAAGGTCTCTGTTTTATCAAAAATGTCCCGCAGTAAATTTGGACCTCTGACCAACTACACAATATATGGAAATGGAGATATTATTATAGAAAATATATTTAAACCAAGTAAGGATATGATAAAATTCGGTATGCAAGTTGAAATCCCGAAACACTTTGCTAAATTAACTTGGTTTGGACGAGGACCCCATGAAAATTATTGGGATCGAAAAACAGGTGCCGCCATTGGCATTTATTCGAGAGATATAGAAGCTTTCATACACGATTATACAGTCCCACAGGAAAATTCAAATAGATGCGATGTACGTTGGGTTGCTTTAACTAACGGAGACGAGGCTGGATTATTTATTTCCGATGTTGGGGGGACTTTTCTCAGTATTAGTGCGTGGCCCTATACAATGACCGATCTCGAAGCTGCTCAACATATCAACGAGCTCCCCCGACGCGAAACCATCACGTTGAACATCGATTATAAGCAATCTGGAGTAGGACATGATTTCATTTTTCCGGATCCAATGGACAAATATAAATTAAAAGGAAAAAACCAATATAGCTATAAATTCCGGCTTCGTCCGTATGTAAAAGAAATGGGTGATTTTGATTCGCTCTGGCGAGAAAAAGTTCCCTAAATAATGAAAAATGGCAGATGTCGATACTAAAACGGTAGGTAAGGCATTCAAGGTTGAAGTTAATGGACAATTTTTACCCATAAAGAGTTATAGTGGGGGGGATTTAACTGCAGAAAAGGCGGAGGCAAGTAGCGGCGCTAGCCAACAAAATCAATCTACAATGGGGCATCAACCCATTACAGATGAAGCTTTAGGGGCAAAAGTCGTGGCATTCGGTACAACTACTGCGGTATCTGTTTATGCTCTTGGGCGAGTTGTTGATCACATTAATAATAGTTACAAGTTTGCCAAAAAGTTTATGAAAATGCCTATTCCGAAACTAGTGAAAAATCTGGATCATCTTACAGGTCCAAAACCAGTTTGGCCTGAAACTCTTATGGTGGGTAACTTTGGTGTCGCCTCTGGAGTTGCTGGCACCGTTCTTATGATAAGCGCAGCTATTGTCAAATCCATTGCGGATTCCCCAACCGGACAAGGGCCTTTACCCCCAGAAATAGCAATAACTACAGTAAATCTTTTAACTTATTTGGGTTTAGGGACTGGGGTGCTGGCGATTGGTTTGGCGTCCTATTTTTTAACTAGACATGTTTCTAAAATGGGTTTCATTGGATTACTGTTTGGTGGACTTGCAGTATTGATTTTTGCAGCCCCTTTCTTCATACAATTTTAATATATCCCTATTTTTTTTCCATTTTATTACTGCTTTTACGAAAGGATAGGTATATACCCATCAAAACTAAAACTCCTCCAGCAATCACGATTGGATGGGGAATTTCTACAAAAAAGGCTATTCCAAGCAGAATCGATCCAATGGGCTCCGCTAACAGAGCAATCCCCACAACGGTAGCATCCACATATTTCAAGCTCCAGTTGTAGAGAGTGTGACCAAAAATTGTTGAAACTAATGCAATCCCAATGAAGACTAAATATTCTTGAAGATAGAATTGTTGTGGAATAGGTGGTATAAGTGGTGTAGCTGTAAAAAAACAAGCAATTAATAATGTTAGCGTACAGGATATGTAAAGCAAAAATACATAAGGTATAACATCCAGACCTTGTCTACTTTTACGTCCTGCTACAAAATAAATTGCACCAAAAACTGCTGCCATAAGGGCAAGCATATCACCTAGAAGAGCAGAACCTTCCGTGGAATGTGTAAGCGCAATAAAAACAACCCCTATACATGCTACTAAGATTCCTAACATTCGCCACCGATTTAAACTCTCTTTTAGGATGAAGTAAGCAAAAACTGCTATGAATATAGCAGATATATCCACAAGAATGACCGCGCTTGCAATTGAAGTGTTATTTAGAGCTGCGAACCAAAGAACAAAATGAAATGCTAAAGCAATTCCCGCCCCAATTATGACTAGAACGTTTTTAATTCGAAGGGTGCGAAGTTGTCGCCAACCTCTCATATATAGAAAAATCGGTACTAAAATAAGTACAGAGAAGAATAATCGATAAAATGCCAGTAGGATCGGGTAAAGAAGAACTGAAGAGGACCATCTTACAAAGATCGCGGCAAAAGAGGTTCCTAGGACCCCAATTGCAATAATAATATGAGGATTTATTCGAGGAGCTGTCATTTTCTTAATTTTACTCTTTAAAAAATATCTAAGCCCACTACTCTCAATCCAAACTTAATCAAAAATTCAGGTGCCCAAGGGAGTTGGCTTTTAATCTGACTACTCAATCCGTAATACGACGATTCCCGAGATCTGATTCCCATGTGAAGATATGGTTTAGTAATATATCCACTTATTTTAGGTGGTGAGCCGTAACTTTTAGCCGCTGACCATTCAGAATCGTCAAATTTTAATTGCATCCAATTGGCTTCAGATGAATGAGATGCCTTCCATTCTGAATTTGATAGGATAATCTCTTTCTCCCCATTTTCATATTCGATTTCGATGTAAATATTTCCTGTAGGTTTTGGGATCAAATAATTATAACATTCCGCTGCTATTACATTTTCTCCTGATTTGATTTTATCCGTTACATCAAATACCTGTATCCTTTGTTTTATCGGCTCGACTGAAAGAGATAATTTACTCACAATTTCCCCGAGTTTTTCTCCATTGAGATATAAATGCATGAGCATATCACACATTCCCTGGATATAACAGCGTTTGACTTTTTTCTTGAGGGTAAAAGCCTTTCGGAGAAAAACAGGTTCGCCAATTTCTACTTTAATGGGTGATGTTATAAATTCAGACTTAAGGAATGGGTTCTGCCAAATAATTCCATCTTCTATTTCCTGAATTTTTTGCTGGTAAAAGGATGAATGGGCATCAAAATTTTCAAGTAATAGTTCTAATCCATTTGGTTTCGCACATCTTAACCATAATTTTTCATAATCAGCTCTTAGAGATCCAAGATTATCTTTTAAAGCTTTCACTTTCTCAATTAACTCTTCTGGATTATATGCATCACGCCCTCGATTCAATGAGTTTTGTACTTCAATTGAGGTCTTATATTTCTTTACCAGATAAATCCCAAGTTTAGCGCTATATTCTAGATAATCCAAATTATCAGCATTTCTTCGTATTTTTCCTTTTAATTTTTCTATTATCTGCAGCGCCTGCTCACTTTTCTCAAGAATTTTGTCTAACTTCTTCACTTTGGGCTTAATCTTTTTATCTGGAAAAGGATGTCTCCAAATGTGACAGTAAAATTTGGTTGGATAGCCTGAGTGAAAGTCATTATATGCGTTTATATTGTTGAGTGCCTCGTTGACCTCTGAATCTTCTATTCCATAAAAGAACCATGCGAAATTCTGTCTAAACTGTTCCTCATTCCACTTCTGAGGTGCCCATGCCGCTTCTGCAGTCACATAATATCCAAAATAATTGGCTTCTCTCAGATTTTCATTTAGATAATCACCCCATACAGAGGTGGCTAATCCTAACGCCTCAATTTCCAACCCGTACTTTGCCATTCTGACAACATTTTGAATGGTCCTTTTCGTATCCGAAAAATTTCGTGCATAATCATATAAGGTTGGACTCATAATCACCTGAAAACCTGCCTCTCGAAGTTTTTTTGCCTTTTTATATTTCGTTTTTGGGAAGAGGAACCATTTTTTAAGCATATAATCCCAATAGAAGACGATCAAATCTTTTGGGAGCCCTTCCAGTAGTTCTTGTGTCCCCAACAGATTATCATGATAACAGATGACTCGGTCTTTACCCAAGCTTTTCAGCGTATCGATTAAATACTTATAATAATCTAGCATGACCGCTCCTGAACCTTTCTCCTCAATAGCTTGCTTCGATTTATACTTACCAAAGTCAAAAGTCTCATCGCATCCTACATGAAAGGTCTTTGATTCAAATACTGAACATAATTCCTCCATTAAATCCTTCACAAACTGTCTGGCTTCTGAGCTTCCCACATCATAAGAAGATGCACCTGGAAATTCGCCTAAATGGGCGTACTTCGGATAATCCGTCATTAAAATATTATCAACATGTCCGAACATGTTATAAATGGGCACAAGTTCCACAAAATACCTTTTTGCATATTGTTGGACTTCGTTTATCTCTTCAGCAGTATAGCCTCCCCGTGATTTCCCAATATCTGGATACTTTTTGAAATTGAAACTATCCTCAAAATAGAGATAATGATAGTTTAACTTAATCTTGCTCAAAAGTTTGATTGTTTTTTTGAGATTTTCAATAGTTGGTATTTGGTTTCGGGTTGTTTGATCTGTAATACATCGTATTTCATAGGCGGGGTAATCGTAAACTTGAGTTAAAGGAATAACTAGGTTCCCATCAATTGATTTTATGAGCTGTAAAAATGTGTTCACGCCATAATATATTCCCTTATCAGAATAACCAATGATCATTAAGTAATTACCTTCAAAATAAACGGCATAGGTTTCCTCAACCATTTTATCAGGGGGTTCCTCGAAAGTTTTTACTTTCTTTGGAAAGGCACGATCTACTTTTTTACAATTCAATCCTCCAATCGCTGCTAATTCTTCCATTATGGTTTCAATCATTACTTCTTCATCATCGACTCCCTGAAATACGATCCCCAGTTCATCTTTTAGTTTAAAATAACTATAAATATCATCTAATTCCTGCGGAAATGGCAACAAATTTATTTTGTAGTCGCTAACGTTCTCAATCGGCTCAAATCCCTCAATTAATATTCCTTTCATTTAAACTCCTTCTCCAAAATTCTTGAACAAATCATTTTCCTTTTAGGGGGGTCTTATTAATTGGACATACTTCCAAACATTTGGTACAACCCACCGTATACTCTACAAACATCGTATTTGTGACCAGTTCCAAGTTTTTCACATACTGTTTATCATAAGGGTGGAAAATATTGAGCCCATGCTTCACGACATCACGTAAACACGCCAACTTTTGAAATTGTCCTTTCTTATTAAATGCCTTGGCAGGACAGTTTTCTACACACAGGTTGCAATCACGGCAGATTTCGTCCCCCTCATACTTTGGATCCGGAGTTAGCTCTGCCGTGGTTATTATAGCGGATAATCGTATCAAGGTCCCATATTTTGGGTGGATAAATAACCCATTGCTAGCGATTTGCCCCAACCCTGCCGCTACTGCCGCATGTTTTAACGAAATAATTCCCCATGGTATCATATTGTGAAAGACCAGGGGGATATAGGCTGGAATGGGAATTGCATAATATCCTTCATTTTCAATATAGTCAGATATTCTCGTTGCACAAATATCCAAAAATTTGTATAGACTATGATAAAGTCTATGAACTGTATTTAAATGATGGTGCTTGAGTTTGAAAGTACCGCGCGGCATGGTTTTTCCCGTTATGATAACTGATTTGGCTCCATCCAAGATTTCTTTCGGTCTATGTTCAATTACCGCCTCTAAAAAGAGCTCATTATCGGCACTCGCAATTCCAACAATGTCTAAATCCAAATTCAACGCAAATTCTTTAACCTTTTTGGTGAGTTCTTTAACATCATTAAGGTTCGGCATAAAGAATTATTTCGGATAAATAATTAAAAATCATTTTGGATAGAAGATTAATTGGTTCCAAACATGACACCGTTTTCTTTTCCGTTAATTACTATCAAGGAAGGCGCGGCTCGCCTACAGATCCCAGATATGGCTCAATATCGCGTTCCAACGGAGGCGCCAGTCTTCTATAATTTCCTTATGGAGTTGAATCGTGATGTAGCTGTGCTTGCTGTCAAGACTTACCAAGAACTAATAGGACACCCCCTGACCCTCCTGCTCCCTATGGCTGCCACTGGTGTTCGGGGAATCCGATTTCGGCTGGAAGTTCCTAACATCGAGCGAATTATCATGAACGATGTTTCTCCTACTGCTTATGATCTGATGTTGCAGAATCTAAAACTAAACCATCTCTCTGATGGTGTAGAGGTCCAAAACAATGATGCAAACCCTTTTCTAAACTCCTTTGCAAAGCGCGGTAACCGTGTTGATGTAATCGATGTGGACCCCTTCGGCTCCCCCTCTCGATTTATCGATTCTGCCATCCAAGCCTTAAAAATGAAAACTGGTATGATCTGTTTGACATGTACAGATATGTCTCCGCTCTGTGGGGTCACTCCTAAAGCGTGCTTACGGAAATATGGGGCGCGTCCTCTACGGACAGAGTACTGTCATGAACTGGCCGTTCGGATTTGTTTGTATACATTAATGAGCACTGCAGCTAGATATGAGATAGCGGTTAAACCAATTTTTTCATACAGCCTTGATCATTACATTCGGGTCTATGCGCTCCTTCAATCCGGCGCGCTCAAAGCGAATGCGATCCTCGAACGAATCGGATATATCGTACATTGCCTCCAGTGTAATCATCGTTATCCAGTAACAAATCTATTATTTGCAACCTCTAAATGCACTATCTGTCAAGCCAACAAAGTTGACTATGCCGGTCCCTTATGGTTGGGACCCCTTTTCGACTCTTCTTTTTGTCAGAAATTAGTTATAGAAAATGAACTGAGGCAATTGGCATCAAAAAAACGAGTCTCAAAGATGCTCCAATTTATCCTTGACGAGGCGGCTGGGCCTATCACCTATCATAACATTCATCGTCTCTGTAAAGAATATAAAGTAAGTGCAGGCCCCATGAAAATAATAATAGAAAACCTAAAAAAGAAAGGATTTTTCGCTTCTCGAACACATTTCTCACGGGTTTCAATTCGTACAACTGCAACACGTAAAGAAATTGCTCAAGTAATTCAAAACCTCAATGAATAGATTATTTCTTCACCCATTCCACATTATCGCCTAATAAAACTAAGAAATCAGTAATTACGGAAATTGGCACATTGAGATTCTTCGCGATCTCCCGGAGAGAGTGTTTTCCATCACACAATCCCACAATTCTCTCATAAATTCTGGCAAGTTCCTTATCATCTGTGATAGAATCTATTTGCACAGCTTGCTTAATCATGGGAAGTACCCTTACCTGTTTGACTAATTGTTCCGCCAGACAAAACCGAATTATTTCCTTGATGGTTTCAAGTTCAATAAAGGATTTTCGTTGAATACCTTGGACACTACGGGATCCATTTATTTGAAGGAGGATATCAATCCCTTCATTTCCAAATAAATTTAAAATAGTTTCGCGCTCATATGTCTCCTTTCTAAAAATGGTCATGGCCTCGGGCGTGAGTACAAAAATATCCGTTCCTGCTACCGGCGATTCTATTGTTATAAAATCCCCTAATTCATAGAGATAGCCTATTCTTGCTATTGCTTCCTCGACTGAACATTCCAGCCTGTTTGCAATCTCCTGAACATCTGAAGTTCCGTCTATCCTTATTAATAACTCAAGAAGTCCTGCAGATAAATTCAATTCCCCTAACAAATCAAGCTCATCATGCGTGGCGAGAAATTCTTTCACAGATGGGGTGAGGACTGGCACATCCGAAATTGCAATTA
>JAEOSY010000253.1 GCA_016840125.1 Candidatus Helarchaeota archaeon
CATTACCATTTTCAACGTTTTGGAGTCTAGTAGGACATGCTACTTTCACCAAGCAGGGTCTGAATACCTTGCCGTTTAGGAGATACCCTTTTTTGATTTCTTCTACAACCATGCCTTCAGGATAGTCGCAGGTTTCAATTTCTTGGATAGCTTCGTGAATGTTTGGGTCGAAGGGTTTTCCGATGGCTGTGATTGGACATAGACCTTCACAAGTAATTATTTTCCAGAGTTTTTTGTTTATCATTTTCATTCCTTCCAAAAGAGTGGAGTTTTTTGTGTTCTTTACTTGATTTAGTACGATGTTTGTTTCTTCGGCGATGGTAAGTATTTGCTGAATTAGTTTTTGTTTTTCTTTAGTTACTCCTTCAGTGATTCGTCTTTGGACGTGTTTTTGAAGGTTTTCAAGATCGGCCCGAGCGTATTTGAGTTGGTTAAGATAGGTTGTTTCAAGTTGGGTTTTTTCTTTAAGCAAAGTCTCAAGCTTGGCCACTTTTTGGTTATGTTTTGCTTCTAGTTTAACGTTGATTTCATTATTTTTATGCTTAGAAGACATTTTCCCCTTGTCAGACTCCTATTACATTAAATACTTCATTAAGATTAATTATACATTTCGATTTTTTTCTGAGATTAAGTTTTTTTCGAAATGTTATGTTAAAAAAATACGTAAAACCTTGAAAACATAAACAGTTAATTGTTCACCGATGAACGTTAGTTCCCTTTTTCTAGGATATTTTTGTGAAAATATAGAAAACAGATAATAATTTCCGTCAGTTATCAATTTGTTTGACGAACGTGCATTCCTCATCGATATTGAGTTAAAATGATATGTTTAATAAAATTCGAAAATACTCGGAGGATGAAAATAAAAAATGAATGTGAATAATTTTACTATTAAGGCGCAGGAAGCCATCCAAAAAGCCATGGAAATAGCTACGGCAAAACAAAACCAATCAATTGAGCCCATACATTTGTTGAAAGGTATGTTGCTGGTTGATGAAAATGTAGTTCCCTATTTATTGGGAAAATTGAATGTAAATCTAGATAGGTTATCAAAGGGGGTTGATAAGCTAATTGATTCCTTTCCTAAGGTTGTTGGTGGTCAACAATTTTTTTCATCTACTGCTAACCAAGCCCTTCAGAAAGCATCAGAACTTGCTTCTGAATTTAAGGATGAGTTTGTTTCTATCGAACTTTTATTGTTAGGAATCATATCTTTAAATGATATTGCTTCAAGATTGCTTGCGAGTAGTGGGATCACTGAAGGGGATTTGGGGAAGGCAATTAAGCAATTACGGAAAGGATCAACTGTGAAATCACAAACTGCCGAAGAGACCTATAATTCATTGAATAAATATGCCTTGAACATAAATGACTTGGCTCGAAAGGGAAAACTTGACCCGGTCATCGGTCGGGATATGGAGATTCGAAGAGTTCTTCAGATTCTGTCGAGACGAACAAAAAACAATCCGATCCTCATCGGCGAGGCAGGAGTTGGCAAAACTGCCATCGTAGAGGGACTTGCTCACCGAATTATTGATGGTGATGTCCCGGAGAATCTGAAATCAAAGCAAATTTATTCGCTTGATATGGCAGCGCTTATTGCTGGTGCAAAATATAAGGGTGAATTTGAAGAACGGTTGAAAAGCGTAGTTAAGGAAGTGGTTTCGGCTGAGGGCGAAATTGTGCTTTTCATCGATGAGATTCACACCCTTGTCGGAGCTGGTGCCAGCGGAGGAGCAATGGATGCTGCGAACATTCTAAAACCTGCACTAGCTAAGGGCGAATTAAGGTCAATCGGGGCTACAACGCTTAGTGAGTACCAAAAATATTTTGAAAAGGACAAAGCCCTAGAAAGGCGGTTTCAGCCCGTGATGGTTAATGAGCCTGATACACTAGACTCGATTTCCATTCTTCGAGGGTTGAAGGAGAGGTATGAAACATATCATCATGTGGGGATCAAAGATGAGGCGATCATTGCTGCTGTTGAACTTTCGCAACGATATATTTCCAACCGGTTCCTCC
>JAEOSY010000254.1 GCA_016840125.1 Candidatus Helarchaeota archaeon
AGCGGGGCTCGATACGGTCGTTAAATTCTACTTCGATATCCCGACTGGCGCTAGCGTACCCACTGGCACCTATAGAGTCTACATAACGGTCTGGACCGATTGGCCTTATGCGGGTGGCATCTGCGTGGATTACATCATCGAAAGTTTTACAGTTAACTGACAAAAGCCAATCCTCTTTTTTAACTAACTGATCATTCAAATCCCTACTGAAAACCAAATTTTATAGCAAACTCTTGTATAGCATTTAAATACCAAAATGTAATATGTTTTCTCTGAAAGAAGTTTCATAGGAAAGAGCGGGAAGGAAAATCCCATGAAGAAATATAAGATTCTTTTTGCAAGTCTCATGATCAGTTCGCTCATTATGATGTCTCTCTTCAATGTGATACCACAGGACATAGTTATGCCTAGGGATAGTTTAAAACCGGAAATCCCTATTAATAAAACAACAATTTCAATTAATGGGAACGCAGCATTGGCAGCCAATGCTACTGCGGGGAATGGAACCGTAGGAAATCCCTATATCATTGAAAATTATATTATCAATGCCAGTGGATTGAGTGTTGACGGGATCCTTATTCAAAATACTGATGCCTATTTTATCTTGAGAAATTGTACCATCACCGGAACAGATCCTGGGTTTGCGGGCATCAAACTTTCAAATGTAACCCATGGAATAATTATGAATAATACTTGCAGTGCTAATGCATATGGGGTTGATTGTTTTCAATCGAGCAACAATACGTTGACATTAAATAAAATTAATGGAAATGAGTATGGTATTCAACTAAGCGTATCTGGTCATAGCAAACTTATGTATAATATTGCCAATAATAATACCCAAATTGGTATTGTCATCGCTAATGACAATCTACACACGTTAATTAATAACACGGCGAATAACAATTTATTTTGTGGAATTTATTTTTCATTTTCAAACAATAATACACTTACTAATAATACTGCTAATTCTAACGATTATTCTGGGATTCTAATGGATATAGGGTGTGAAAATTATACCTTATTTCACAACACTGCCAATAATAATATTGAAGCTGGCATTGATTTAGAAGGTTGTGCTCAGAATGAACTGACCTATAATAACGCGGATTACAATCGTTTTGGTATTCGACTACACGCCCTTTGTGTAGAGAACACGCTGACCAACAACAGCGCATATTATAATGATGATTACGGCATCTCTGTAACTGATTTTTCCCATAGGAATACAATTTCTCAAAATAACATGAACTATAATCAATTGCATGGAATCTGTATCAGTTCCTCAGATAACAATACAGTTTTTCGTAATAATATGAGTTATAATAATCAGTATGGAATACACCTTGAAGGGTCATTTTCCGATAACAATTTAATCTATTTAAATACATTAATGGGAAATGTTTTAGCCCAAGCGAATTATAACTCCTCAGGAACGGGCAATAAATTTGATAACGGGAGTTTAGGGAATTATTATAGTGATTATGAGTCCTTATACCCAACAGCTAGCCATGACGGAACCGTCTGGAATCAATCGTACCAAATAGGCAACGTAAGTGATAATTTTCCTCTAGTGAGTCCATGGGGGCTGAATTGGCTACCCCCCTCTGTGGAGATCCTTTCTCCTACCAATGGATTGCAATTTGAAGAAAACCAAAAAATTCCCATTGTAGTAAATGTCACGGATCTTATTATGATTACCGAAGTCCAATTGTATTCCAATTCAACGTATATCCAGAATCTCCAATACAATGGGTCGCTCTATGTACTTAACTGGACTAATACCCTTGGCTTCGCAGGAATAAATTTCCTTCAAATTAGAGCGTTTAATGCATATGGAAAAATCAATGATACAGAGGTCGTGTGGATAAATATCACTCTCTATGTTCCGCCACCTGGACATGCCGACCTTTATAATGTGACCACCACGAACTCCACAGGGTCGCCACAGGATAATTTCACCCGCGGGGAGCAAATAACCTATGAAGCGACCATCCGCGGCGATTTAGGAAGTGGGACTTATGTGGTCATGGCTCACACCGATGATCCCACATTGAACGGATACCTCACTTATAATGAAACGGTTCAAGTGCAAGCCGGGCTCGATACGGTCGTTAAATTCTACTTCGATATTCCTACTGGAGCGACTGTAGCAACGGGAACCTATAAAGCTTACATAACGGTCTGGACAGATTGGCCTTATGCGGGTGGAATCTGCGTGGATTACATCATTGAAACATTTACAGTTAACTGACAAAAGCCACCCACCTTTTCCTTTTTTTTTAACTGATACAAACAAACCTCTGCTTAGAGGATATTTATCCCATAATGATTGAGCTATAGTCTTCACTCTGAATTATCCAGTTTCTGTTGGTAATGGGCATATTGCCACATGAGACTCATGATGCGGGGGGCCACTTCCGGCAGAAGAATAGGCAGTCCGCGGGTTTGTACATATTCAATTAGGGAGTCGCTGCGTGAGAGGAATAGATTGGTGAAGAGGATGGGGATATTTGCCCGTTTACCAATTCGCAGTAACGTTTTGAAGAGATCAAACATGATGATACGGGTGCTTTCAATAATTTCTAACTAACCTGCCAGTTAATGGAGAAATTAACTGGCACTATAGACGCCTGTAGACGAGAATCATAGCGAGTCCAATGAGAGCTCCGAGAACTGTAAATCCTGGAATGCCACCGATCGATCCTGCGTAGTCGTAGATGAATGAGAAGGTACCATCCCCACTTGCCCACACGATGAGGACGACGTAAGTGCCAAACTCACTTGGATTTAGGAGAATAGATAAATAATGACAGCAGGATCCCCTTAAACCTATTCAAAATCACACAATCCTAAGTATTATATCATTCGAAGAATAGAAATGCGTATTTCTGCTATGAAACTGAGATATTTGCGCATCTATACACTCAAATTTTTTAAGGGATCCCCTCAATAACTTGTATAATGGCGAATCATACAGCTGTGCTCTGGGAATTGGTACAGCAGCACCAATACTCAGGATTGGGCGAGAGAACTGACATAAACGCCGTACAAGCGAACTACCAGCTCACACCTGCCGTAATACGAGGTGCGATTGTCGTACTTGTGGGGCAGTTGCTTAAAAAGGGGAAGGTAACAATGCCGAACCCGGATGTATTGCACGCCCTCATCCATTTCCTGGGAGATGAGTTCCTATGGATCCGGGAAGTTTCCGTAGATGCGCTCCGCCGCTGGGACCTCGCGTCAGGGGTGCCAGCGGTCACGCAGTTCCTATTACAACACTTGGACGATTCAAGATCCGCTGCATGGAAGCGCCGTAGGAGAGTATACAACCCGCCTCCTGTTCGAACTGTTCGCGCGGTACGACTCTTGGGACCGGTTATATGCTTTCAGTTCGCGTCTCAAAACGATCTATGATCAGAAGAAGGGTGGAGTTGATGCGCCCGCCCAGCGCTGCGCGGAAAACATCCTCCAAATCATGGAATATATTACCTCATACATTCTCGTGGAGGAATGGGCGGAGGAGATGAAACCTCTCCTCCAATACCCTGACCGTCCGCACGCGTGCTGGCTCTGCCGCCACTGGATGCACCAGCGTGTCCCCCCTGAACACCTCCCGAGGTGTCTGCTGTCAGAGGGTTATGAGAAGTTCTTAGAACATGTATCACGTTATTATGATTGGTACGTCGAAGATAAAATGGATTTAAAAAAAGAGAGCCCGATCAACGAGTCTGGTGAGTTCGACTATTATGCGATTGAACGATGCCATCTACAGCGTGCAGGATACTGCACACGGTTCGCTCTCATATCAGAAGCGCACAATACCTGTAACTCTAATACATATTGGACAGACCTAACCAGAGAGAGAGGGATAAAGGATGGTTTCACCCCGCGGGAGTTGCAACCCCCGGTCGCGAACTGCCTAATAGGTATTACGCGGGATGAATACCCCGGATACGATACCAGCTACCTCATCCAAGCCAAGCTCGATGCGTTCATGTGGGAAATCTTTCAAAAATCACGTCTGAATGAATACCCAGAGAATATTTTTCCTGATTGTGATGTGCGTTGGTTGCGGGGCGCGTCCCTGCGGTCTTGGGTTTATCGACTTGAAAGAGATGACGTGGCTTGGAGAAATTACTTCGCGTTCGGAGAGTTATTCCAGGAGGGGGTGAATGGGTTTGTGGTGGATCTTACTCTCGCGTACCTCTTCAACTTGGAGCAATTCAATGCAAATAAAATGGAATTTACAGATGGTGGAGAATGGGTGGAGTTGAGTGCTACCTTTGGCGAATTCGAGCGGATCTTGCGATTAGCCAAACCAATCTACCGGTTCTCAGCCATCTTATTCCAAAAATTTCGTGATTTTTTCTTAATGGAGACACCCTGACGGTTATAAATCACGGTAGTCCCCCGCGTCATACTAAGGTGATGGATTAACCCCCACAACCTTTAAAAGGGTGATAGTGAGTAATAATTACTCCTATCCTATCTTTTCAGATCCTATCTTTTCAGTGGTAAACACCATTTGATCCAAATTCAGAGCTTTAGTCTTCACTCTGAATTATCCAGTTTCTGTTGGTACTGGACATATTGCCACATAAGACTCATGATTCTTGGGGCAACCTCTGGTAGGAGGATAGGTAGACCACGAGATTGTACATATTCAATTAAGGAGTCACTCCGTGATAGGAAAAGGTTGGTAAAGAGGATGGGAATATCCGCCCGTTTGCCGATTCGGAGTAAAGTTTTGAAGAGGTCAAACATAATGACGCGGGTGCTTTCAATCATATCGGGACTAAAGAGCTTCTTAATGGGTTCAATTAGCGGGTTCTCACTCTCTACGAAATATTTGAACCATTTCTCCATTGAAAAGAGCCCATAATATATTAGGGAGTCTATCTCACCAGATTTGACAAGCAGTTTCGGGATTTTGACATAGAAATTATCCCAAGTCATATCGAACGTAATATCAATTGGGTTCTTTACGGATGCAGTAAAGGGTAAAACAGAACGGAGTTTCTCTTGAAGCGAATCTGAAAGTAGAGGAACCTCTAAATTATGTTTTTCACACAAGTCAGCAATGGTAGTACCAGGACCACCGCCAACAGTAACTACGCCCACCCGTGGACCTTTAGGGAGAGGTTGAGTTGTTACAGCTTGAAGGAATTCCAGCATTTCAGTTGGACTGTCCGTTACCAGAACCCCAGCTTGTTTGAGAGCAGGGTTCATTACAGCTGCAGGAGTAGATACTGCGGCGGTATGGGAGTTTGCAGCCCGCATGCCAGCTTCCCCTTGCCCGATGGGGGAGGCGATAATTGGTTTTTTTGGTGATATTCGCCGGGCTACTTGTAGAAATTCTTTCGGGCGTCTTAGACCTTCGATATATAACCCAATTGCCGTGATTTCGGGATCTTCCTCAAAGGCTTCGAGGAAATCAACCATATCAGTATTCACCTCATTCCCAACAGAGGCGATTTTAGAGATTCCCAAACGAAGGCGTTCATCAATTGTGAACAGAATGTGACAAGCCCACGAACCGGAGTGGGAGATAATTCCAACAGTGCCGTGGGGAGGGGGTAGTGGTACAGGAGTGCAGTTCATATTCATACCTGGGGAGATAATGCCAATACAATTTGGACCCAAGATATTAATGGCGTATTTGGCGGCAACTTGTTGTAATTTTTGACGACCTTCTGAATTACCTATCTCGGAAAACCCTGCAGTTACGCAGATGGCATGATGAATTCCTTTCTTACCACAATCTCCAAGAATTTCTGGAACAACCCGAGTAGGAGCAACAATTAGTGCGAGATCAACAGGCTCAGGTACGTCTAAAACAGATCGAAACGCGTTAAATCCCAAGATTTTGGATTCACGCGGATGAATTAAGTAAATTTTTCCTTCATAACCACTGGATAACATATTAAAGAGGTGCATGTTTGCAAATTTGAAAGGGGTGTTAGACGCACCATAGATGGCTATTGATTTCGGATAGAAAAAAGTCTTGAGTTCCTCATACTTACCAGGCATGACCTAAAACTTCCAAATATCGTATGCTACATACGATTACGTGACGTATTAAAAATCCAACCCAAAACTGCTGAAAAGGCGGTAAAATAATATAAATAGTAAGTTTTGAAAGTAGCATAGAGAAAAGATAGGAACAAATAGAATGGAAACCATAAATCGGAATGTTACGGAAGAATCTAAGAAGATTATTGAGTATATTAGAAAATTAGCTCCCAAGTATGTTGTGAAATTTACTCATGTATGCGGTACACATGAACAAGTGCTGAGTCAATACGGTATTCGCACCGTCCTTCCAAAAAATGTACAATTAATTGCGGGGCCAGGGTGCCCAGTTTGTGTCGTTCCAGCACAGGATATCGATGAGGCAATTGAGCTAGCTAATGAGGATGATGTAATCGTTACGACATTTGGAGATATGTCTAAAGTCCCCGCAAGTAAATATTCTCTGTTTGAGGCGAGAACCGAAGGGGCAGACGTCCGAATAGTATACAGCCCTCTAGATGCGGTTCAATTGGCAGAGGAGAACCCGAGCAAAGAAATCGTATTTTTTTCAGTGGGATTTGAGACGACAGTAGCCCCTGTGGCGGCGGAGCTAGTGCGTTCCCCTCCTGAAAACTTCTCAATCCTCTGTTCGCACCGTTTAATCCCACCAGCGATGGACTTACTGATGGGTTTGAGCGAATTACATATTGATGGGTTCATTTGCCCGGGACATGTAGCTACAATTATCGGGATCAAACCATTTGAAATAATAACGCAAGCATATAAGATCCCGACGGTCGTGAGCGGATTTGAACCGACAGATGTTCTAATGTCTATTGCAATCCTATTAAAACAAATTAAGAAAGATAAGCCAG
>JAEOSY010000255.1 GCA_016840125.1 Candidatus Helarchaeota archaeon
ATCGAATCATTCCTAGCAAACCTTCAGATGAAGATTTCTTCGAAGATTTTTCAATGCACTTAGAGGAAAACACTGCGAGCGCACAAGAATCGCTTAAAGCATTAACCAGGATTACCTCCCCATCAATCCAACTCATTGGTCTGTACGGGAACGCAGACGCCCTTTTTCTCAATGAGGAAAAAACTAAACCTATCAATCTTACCCTAAAGCCGGATATTAAGTATGCTCGGGAAGTACTCGATTATACCACCCGAGTGACTAATTATCGGATTTTTAAACATTTCGTGGAACTGCCAGATTCAATACCTGGACCTTGGAGGCAAAATTCTTTGTTACGGATGATTCATGTTGTAACTTTACGCAAAGAAGAAGAAATGAATTATTATTACTTTGAAATAGAGAATTTAAGAGTATATTTCAGAAAAGATCTCGGTATTTATATTCCATAAAGAAGGAGATGATATGTGTAATGAGTGAAATCCATTTTAATTTATTACAAGATCATTGGATCCCATGTAACATGGAGTCTAACCAGTTTAAACTGCTGAGTATAGAAAATGTTCTTTTTGACACCCAAAAAGTAGTTGATGTGAGTTCAGCTAATCCCCTGATCGAATTTTCGATCTATCGGCTCCTCTTAGCGATCTTACATCGAAATTTTGGTCCAGAGAGCCGGAGTAGATGGGTAAAGATCTATCAAGCAGGATCTTGGGACAAAACAATACTTACAAAGTATTTTAAAAAGTGGAGGCACCGATTCGAACTCTTCAACGAATCAGAAAACCGCTTCTATCAAATTGAAGCCCCGGAAGTAAAGAAAGAAACACCAATTACTAAATTGGATCATACATTATCTACAGGAAATAATGCGACTCTATTTGATCATAGTTGGGATGCAGATATCGCACCCATGAGATTACCTGATGTAGCTCAACTTTTAGTCGCATTTCAGAACTTTGCAGTTAGTGGCGGAAAAAACTACCCCTATTATTATTCACATGCCCCCCTAATTTCAGGAATTTGCGCATTTTTGAAGGGTGAAAACCTTTTTGAAACGTTAATGTTGAATTTTATTCGCTACGACCACGAGCATCCCTTCAATCAATTAGAAGAACATGAGGATATACCGTTTTGGGAGAGAGATAACAAATCCTTGTATGAAGGGAAAGAAGGTAGAATCCCAAATGGTTATCTTGATTATTTGACTTGGCAGAGTCGGAGATTGTGGTTAATTCCATTTTCGACAAACGATGAGATAAGAGTAAAGTATGTTATCATGGCTCAAGGAGAGAAAGTCAAAGATGATTGGAAGTCCGATCCTCAAATGATTTATAAATTGAATAAAAAAAATGAGCGAGTGCTCATCAAGCTGAACCCCGAAAGGCAAGTGTGGCGAAATGCTGAGGCCTTACTCCGGTTGAATGATTCTGAAGGTAGAATTTTCTCCCCGGGTGCAATCAACTGGATCTCTAAATTCATTCCAATGAAAATTATACCCAGCTCGAGACGATACAACCTCGAACTCTATGGACTTTGTAATGACCCTAAAAATGTGGCAAAAATCATTAATTGGGTTCATTCGTACATTCCACTTCCATTGAAGTATTTAGAGGACCAGAGCTTCGTTGCTGATGTTACTACCTTCATGGAAAAATGTGAAAGAATCGAACAGAGTCTGATCAAGACTATAGATTTCTTCATAAAAGGTTATCTTTTTCCTGAGAAACCAACCCTCACGAAAAAGGCGTGGAATGAAGTTCGGGCGATGAGGAACACCTATCAAATTCAGATCCAATATTGGAATCAAATCGAACCCCATTTCTATAGGTTTGTATTGGAAGTAGTGCGCGAATCGGCGCTTGAAAAAAGGCTGGAAATTAGTGATCGATTGCTTAAAAATGGGGCCGTAAAAAAGGCTAGCCATATCTTGAATAGCATCAAAGTTATGCTGCCAAGCGACGATCTGAGAGCATTAAAATCATTCATTCAAAATTCGGGTTATTTTTTTAAACAAATTTCAAATTTATTCAGTAAATTAGATGTTTGAGGTAAAATTTATGTCAAAAAATGAAAAAACTAATAAAAACCCAGTAAAAAAAACGAGGTTTCAGATTCCAAAATCCTCCTTTATTAAATATCTGGAAAATCTTGTGAAACAGGAGAACCGAGGTGCATTGGCGTCTTTAAGGAGAGGCTTACAGCATGATCTAGGGCACTGTGTGGATATGTATCCTTACATAATCCCTTGGATAAAAGATGTTAAAGGGAAGTGGGAAAAGCAAATGCATTATCTAATCGCAGCGTTGTTTGCATTTCATCCACAAAGTACCACAAATGGGAATTTGGGTGATGTATTTAAAAAGATTTTTCAGAGTAAGGGGGAAGCGGCGAGTCTAGAACAACGATTTATTGCTGTATTAAAAAGTAATCCCGAGGATTTACCATTTCACATAAGGCAAGCAATATCTCTAGCGAAAAATGAGAATATTCCAATCAATTGGAATGAATTATTCTATGATTTGAAGCGATGGCCTTTTACATCGAAATTTCCCCCTTATGAGAAATGGGCTGAATCTTTCTGGCGAAAACCAAGAAAAAATGAAAATGAGGAGTGAAAATAAATTAAGGAGTTGATTCAAAAATGAAAAAATATCAGAAAAAAGTGAGAAGCATTAGCTTCGGATTAAAAATGAGGTGGTTTGAATGTTTTTAGAACTGCATCTAGTCCAAAATTTTGGACCATCCTGCCTGAATCGGGATGATACGAATACCCCAAAGGATTGTCAATTTGGTGGGTTCCGGCGTGCAAGAATTTCAAGTCAATGCCTGAAACGAGCCATACGTGAATACTTTAATTCACAAATTAGTGAATTTAAGGATAGACTTGGGGTGAGGACAAGAAATCTTCCCAAGAAGATTGTTGATTTTTTAGTCACGGAAGGCAAGGATGAAACAGAGGCGAAGGCAACTGTGAAGAAAGTGCTGGGTGAATTTGGTTTTAAAACCAACGAAAAAGACCTGACTGAAGTATTGGTGTTTATTAATAATGAAACGCCCCAACAAATTTCGGAGTTTATACAAGATAATTGGGACTCTTTAACAAAAGATAAAATACCTAAAGAAGCAAAAAAGAAACTAGAGTCGTTATCGAGTAAAATTCAACACGATTTGAACCCAGACATCGCATTATTTGGTAGGATGGTAGCATCTAACACCGATCTAAAAGTAGACGCGGCAGCGTATGTTGCACATGCACTTTCAACTCACAAGGTCGATATGGAAATGGATTTCTTTACCGCAATGGACGATTTACAAGAAGAAACGGAGAGCGGCGCGGGTATGATGGGAATTATTTTGTACAATAGTTCTTGTTTCTACCGTTATTCAGTCCTAGATTTAAATCAGTTGCGATCCAATTTGAAGGATGAAAAAGATTTGGCAGTTTCAGTAGTAAAGGGCTTTTTAAAGGCTTCGATAAATGCAATTCCAACAGGGAAGCAAACAAGTATGGCTGCATTTAATAAACCTGATTTCATCATGGCAATTCTTCGCTCGGATCAGCCTTATTCCCTGACTAACGCATTTGCAACACCGATTTCTATGGGGCTTAAAAAAACAAACATCGTAAAGGAATCAATAGGAGAATTGGAAAAATACCTAGCGAACATCACAGAACTATATGGTTCAGGGGATTCTAACATTCACTTTTGTCTGACAGATAAAGACCAATTAGAATATTTAGATATAGTAGGAAGTCACCATGCGACATTGAAGGATTTAATTGATAAAATTGGTGAAGATGTGAATGGGAGTTATTCTGCTTAAACTTGAAGGGGCAATGCAATCTTGGGGTATCCGAAGTCGATTCATCGAACGTGATACAGAGTCGACTCCATCGAAAAGTGGTGTACTTGGTGTGATCTGTAGTGCACTCGGACGTCTTCGAGACTCAAATATTGAGGATTTAACGGGGATGAAAATGGCCATTCGAGTGGATCGCGAAGGGCAAATAAAGTACGATTTCCATACAACATTAGACGTTCTACAAGCCGATGGAAAAAAGAAAAGGACTGTCGTGTCCAAGCGATATTATCTTTCCGATGCTTGCTTTATAGCAGGTTTTGAAAACGAGGATAATACTCTCCTGAAGCTAATTATTCATTCTTTAAAAACTCCGAAATGGCCTCTCTTTTTAGGGAGAAAATCATTTCCCACAAGTACACCAATTTGCCTGACCAATAAAACATTACATAAGCCGCTCATGAAGGTTATTAGAAGTTATCCTTGGCAAGGGCGGAAGCAAGATAACCCCCCGAACTTTTTACGCCTTGTTTATGAATGCGGACCGAATGAGGGAGAACCACGTTTAGATGTGCCGATTTCTTTCGAACCACGCCGTTTCAGATCCCGTTCTGTTGTTACAGAATTTATCCCATTCAAAGAATTACAGCAGGAGGAATAGGTATTTTTCTATCTAAATTAATTTTAAATCCAATTTTCTATCGTGTCCAAAAAGAATTAGGAAATCCATATCAGCTCCACCGGACGATAATGAATGCCTTTCCAGATAATCTCGATAAGATCGACGAAGGATATCGCATCTTATTTCGGATTAATAAAAATTCGAGATCTGAGTATCCCTCCGTTCTCATTCAATCCACCTTGAAACCTGATTGGACTTTTTTAATTAAAATAGAGCATTATCTAGTACAAGAACCCCTCTATAAGGAATTTGAATTCCCATTATTTAAAGAAGGCGCCAAATACTGGTTCCGATTATTTGGGAATCCTACTAAAAAGACGAAGGGCAAGCGTATTGGAATGTATAAAGAGGAGCTTCAATATGAGTGGCTACAGAAAAAGGCGAAAGCCAGTGGATTCAAATTACTTCAGGGGCATATCACACGAAAGGAAGAGATTAAAGCCCGAATGAACCGAAAATCTAAAAAAATGACCTTCAATGGGGTACAATTTAGTGGTCTGTTACAAGTTATCGACCCCGAACTCTTCAAAACAACGCTAAAAAATGGAATCGGAAGTGGGAAGGCTTTTGGGTTTGGATTTCTTACGATCGCTCGGTACTGATCACAGTTACTATGATAGTGGGAGGATTTCTCGTGAAAAAGGACTTGCATGAATTGCCCAGAGTGAAGGACAGTCTTTCATACATCTACATTGAGCACGCAAAAATCAGACAAGATGGGCATTCAATCGCAATCTATGATAAGGAAGGCGTTACACCAGTCCCCTGCGCGACGCTAAGTCTTATAATGTTAGGACCTGGCACAGATATTACACACGCCGCCATGAAAAATCTCGCTGAAAATGATTGTCTGACCTTGTGGTGTGGTGAGGAGGGCGTTCGACTTTATGCTCAAGGTCTTGGGAGAACTCGAAGCGCCAAGAATATAATCCACCAATCCATTTTGACTTCTATCCCCCTATTCCGGTTACTAGTTGCTAAAAGAATGTATGTCAAACGGTTCGAGACCTCAGTTTCTATGGATATCTCAATAAACCAGTTACGGGGAAAAGAGGGAGCGCGAATACGAAAAGTTTACTATGAGAATAGCGAACGAACAGGGATACCTTGGAAGGGGCGCTATTACAAAAGAGATTCTTGGATGGCTGCCGATCCTATTAATAGGGCAATTTCGGCGGCTAATTCATGTCTGTACGGCTTATGTCATGCCGCAATTGTGGCCACGGGATTTAGCCCTGCGTTGGGTTTCATCCATACTGGGAAGCTCCTGTCATTTGTTTATGATATCGCTGATCTCTATAAAACGGAACTCACTATCCCCCTCTCCTTCAATTTGGTGAAGGATAGTGCCCAGAATGTTTCCGATAGGGTTCGGAAAGCATGTCGAGAACTCTTCCATGAAAATCGGCTCTTAAAACACATTGTTGATGATATAAAAGAGGTTTTAGACATTGAGGACCAATTAACTTCGAATCAGAAGAAGTTTCTCAATCGGACTAAATTAGAGGAACGTCCATTCGATACAGACGATGCGCTTCCAGGTTTCTTATGGGATCCGAAAGACGGCTATCAAGATAGCGGAATAAATTTTGATGAGAAGTTAGACTGACAAGGAAATTTAGGATTCTTCTGCTATCTCCATAGAGGTGCAACCTATTATTATCCCCAGAGACTGGGGAGTGTATTAATAATCTAAGGGAATAATATGACCCCCGTACCCGTAAAATTGTACCGGAGATGTTGAAATATGCCGAATTTGATGATGTTCATAACTGAAAACGTTACTCCAGGCTTACGCGGAGAATTGACAAAATGGATGCTGCAATTAAAACCAGGAGTTTTTGTCGGAACTCTGACGAGCTTGGTGGGAGAGAAACTATGGCAAAAAATACGACAAAAACAAAAAACCGGAGGGGCTATATGGGTCAAAGCCACTAATAATGAACAACGCTTTAAGCTAAAAATAAGTGGAAGCACCCATTGGAAAATTAGAGATTATGATGGGATCCAGCTGATTATACATCCACATAAAAAACCCAAGCTGAATATGGTAACCAAGAAAAAAATTGCGGAGGATGCTAAATCACTCAAACCCAAACCAAAAATTCCAGCGGTGACCTGGGATCCTTGTGGTACCCCGAACGATTGTGTTACCCGAAAGGCTCTTTTTGAAGCAGAAGGTAGTAAAATAAAATCAAGCTTTTCTGGTACTTCCGCATATGGTGAATATCCTCCTAATCAACTCTGGGAAGATCAATGGCTCGAGGATATTAAAAAGGTTGCGACTTCACTCCTCTCCTATCTCCATTCGTTCCCAAATAGGTCCAATCTGCCCTTTCATAACAAAAAATTGGTGTGCCTTGATCTCGAAACTACTGATTATCTACCCAAAGCCTACGAAGGATTTATTAATATTATTGGAGTGGCAGTTCTTGATTTGCGGGATAATAATACAAATAAATTAGGTCTTCAACTCTTTCAAGCTTTTAATATGACCAGGAAAAAGAAAAATGTCCCCGCATTATTAGAACTGGTCAAACAATATCTTCAAGATGTTGATGTCTTTTTAGTCTTTAATCAGAAATTTGATGTTCAAATTCTCAATAGAGTTATCAGTGAATTTTCCTTTGACTTAAAGCTCCCCTCAAATATTGTCGATCTCTTTGTTTCATTTCAAAATCTTAAAACTCTTGAGAAATATCTCCATCAACGCGTAGGAGTAACTCGAACCACCACCGATAAAGATAAATATTCGGAATATTACACCTTATTTAAAGGCAAGGGACGACTAGGTTCTAACAAAAAGATCGAACCCATCGGCACTTACAATTTGATGGATGTATTAACTCCATTATATGTCCATCTAATCTTAGAAACCCCTGACAAAACCTAGTTCTTGTCGCTATCAACCCTTGAAAATTCAAGTTCCGTGATTATATGACCCGAGCACTCAAAAGCCGATTTAACAATACCAAAAAACACGAACCTCGAAATCCTTAACCTCTAACTTATTTTAAAGGAGAAAAAGTAGTATTGTCCCCACACACGTGGGGGTGTACCGCATACCAAGGGGCTACACGCGAGAACCCTCAAATTGTCCCCACACACGTGGGGGTGTACCGTCCCTATGGTTTCAATTGATTATGTAGAATGTATTGTCCCCACACACGTGGGGGTGTACCGGGCGCATTGTGCTGAATCTCATTGGACTTACAATTGTCCCCACACACGTGGGGGTGTACCGGTCTCGCTCTTCATCATAAGAGACCATGAATGATTGTCCCCACACACGTGGGGGTGTACCGTAAATATAAATCGTCTGCCAAGGGTTCCCGGTATTGTCCCCACACACGTGGGGGTGTACCGAGAGCTA
>JAEOSY010000256.1 GCA_016840125.1 Candidatus Helarchaeota archaeon
AGGACTGAAAAAATTGTGCCCAGATAGGATAGATTTAAAGAAAAAAAGTAAGCAAATTTTTGAGATTATTAAACAGACACCATTTTATTATGTTCCCCTTGGGATAATGCGCGGATTGGGTTATGATGAAAAGGAAATCACCAAGAAACCCTTAATAGGGGTAGTCAATACTTGGAATGAGATCAATCCCGGACATGCCCACCTCCTCCAACTAGCTGAAGCAGTAAAGCATGGGATAATCGAAGCAGGCGGAATACCCTTCCAATTCTGTACAGTTGCGCCTTGTGATGGATGGGCTAATGGCCATGAAGGCATGAGATTCATTCTCCCACAAAGAGAAATTATCGCAGATTCCATTGAGGCAATGATGCAAGCTCATAAGCTCGATGCAATGGTTACGCTTTCAAGTTGCGATAAAATAAATCCCGCTATCTTAATGGCTGCACTCCGTCTAGATGTTCCCACCATTTGTGTTCCTGGGGGTGCAAACCTCTACGACATCAATTTTGATCCTAAATATCAAGGCATTGAAACCCGTTTTTATGAGGAGTTCAGTCTTAAATTAAAATGCATCAGTTGCGCGACTCATGGTGCCTGTGCAATCATGGGCACCGCTAATACCACCCAGTGCCTGATGGAAGCCTTCGGCATGACTCTACCGAATGCAGCAACAATTCCAGCTGTTACCACGATGAAACAAATGATCGCGAGAGAATCAGGGCGCCAAATCATAAAATTGCTTGAAAACGAGATTACTCCCTCAAAAATAATGACACATGAATCATTAGAAAACGCGATTATGGTTGATGTAGCTATCGGAGGATCCACGAACTCCACTATTCATCTACCCGCTATAGCTGCCGAGATGGGGATCGACCTCGATTTAGAAATCTTCAATGAATTCAGTAAAAAAATCCCAACCATCGTGAATGTCTCTCCATCTGGCCGTTATTCCATTGTCGATCTCTATAAGGCTGGTGGGATTCCAGCAGTCCTCAATAGAATCAAGGAGCATATACATTTGGACTGTATGACGGTATCAGGCAAACCCCTGAAGAAGGTTATCCGGAAAGCAACGGTTTTAGATGATGATGTCATTCGCCCCTTAGATAATCCAGTGTATCCCGAAGGGGGCACGGTCGTTCTGAAGGGAAACCTCGCACCCGATGGCGCCGTGGTTAAACAATCTGCGGTGAGTAATCCGACCATGCTCAAATTCAGCGGTCCTGCGAAAGTTTATAATTCGGAAAAAGATGCGATTAACGCGCTGGCAGCCAAAGAAATCGAAAATGGGTCTGTTATCATTATTCGATATGAAGGTCCAAAAGGTGGTCCCGGAATGCCCGAGCTCCTCGCGCTGACCGCTTCATTAATGCTCTTACAAAACATGGATCGCGTAGCTCTTATCACCGATGGACGATTTTCAGGCGCAACTCAAGGTCCCTGTATCGGTCACGTAAGCCCCGAAGCACAGGTAGGCGGCCCAATTGCAGTTGTTGGAGACGGTGATTTAATAAAGATAGATATTCCCAATCGAAAACTGGATGTTGGTATCTCAGATGATGAGATCCAAGCACGGTTAAAAAAATGGAAACCTATTGATAAGAAAATAACGAGCAAGACTTTACTCAAATACAGAGCATTGGTAACATCTGCCGCGAAAGGTGCAATCTTGAAGTTTTCTTAAATCCTTTATTTTTTTAGGAAATTTTTAATAAGACACGTCCCCAACAGGGAAATAATTCTGCCTGTAAGTGATTATTTTGAACCGTAAATTCTTTTTGTCCCCCTTGTTCGAGTAGTTCAGTGAATCTTGAGCCATCTAAATTGAGATTCCATAACGGAATTTTTTTCGTCACTGTTTGGAGGTTATTGCTAATTATCACTAGGATTGTCTGAGTTGAGGATCGCCTTAAAAATGCCAAGACATTATTCTCAGCATACACTGGAGTTAGATCCCCATATATGAGCCCGTGATTGTTTTTTCTGAGGTGGATTAATTTTTGCACGCACTCAAAAATTGCCCCGCCATCTTGTGGCCAAGATCCACCCGATCTAGGCATGGGTTTTCGTAGCGCATCATCGGAATGTTCTTCTTTTACGCCAAGCATTCCGATTTCATCGCCATAATAGATTTTTGGTACCCCATTAGTGGTAAAAAGAAAAATGAATGCAGGATAGATATAACGCTCTTCATTAAGTATGGAACAAATGCGTGTTGTATCGTGATTTCCTAAGAAGTTTAATAAGGCAGTTTCTTTAAAAAGTCCCCATTCTGAATGAAATGATCTCTCTAACACGGATTTAAGTTCATGCATGTTGTTAGAATTAAAGGCACTCCATATTGATTTATAAACTTGGTAGCCAGTCCCTGCGTCCAAGAGATCCGGTCCTACCCATTTGGTATAGGGGCCATGGATCATTTCCCCAACTAAGAAACAATCCTGCTTGGCGGATTTACAAACCCTCCTGAATTCATGCCAGAAATCAGAAGATATTTGATACGCAACGTCTAGACGCCAACCATCTATGTTAACTTCTTTTAACCAATAGCTTACTACTGAAAAAAGGTGATCTCTAACATCTTTCTCATTTAGATTTAATTTAACTAATTCGTAATGCCCTTCCCAGTTTTTATAATCGAAGCCATCATTATAGGGACTATTTTTGGAAAAATCTATAAAGTGCCAATGCTTTCGCCAGGATTTCTCCCTGTACTGTTGTATATCCTTGAAAGCATCGAATTCTCGACTAACATGATTGAAAACCCCATCAAGAATGACCCGAATACCTCGCTCGTGTAGTTCAGACACAATTTCTTTAAAAAATTCATTGGTCCCCAAGCGGCGATCAATCTTCATATAATCAATCGTATCATACCCATGAGAGACGGATTCAAATATCGGTCCAAACTGAATTGTGTTAATATTCAATTTTTTGAAATGGTCATAATAATCGCGAATATTTACAAGCCGATTTACGGTTGTAGATTCATTTTCATTATATTTTGGTGCGTTGAAAAACCCTAAGGGGTAAATATGATAAAAGATCCCATGTTTTACCCAATCTGGTATGTAACTGATATGTTCCAATTAAAATCACAATTTCAGGTTCTGCGATTATACCCAAAAAAAAAATTAGGGAAGTATACGAGTTCTTGTCTTACGTAAGAAGGCATTTAGAAATATTGCTATTGAGATTCCCAAAAGTATGAAAATATACTCGCCTCCTGGGATGGGCGATGAAACAGTTACAGTCACGCTAGCTACGCCTGCCCCTGATCTTTTAATTGCAACTATTCCATAGATATTATTCGAAGTCGGCGTGACTGAGATGCTCTCGTCTTGACCTAGCGTTGATGAATTACTGGTGTAATCCGATTCAGTACCAGCTGCTGCGTTGCCCGTTGCTAGGTTAAATACATATAAATCAAAGTCACAATTTGCTGGGACATCTAAATCAATGGAATAGGTATTTCCTGCTTCTAATACGATTGTAAATATGGCACCCGCATTTGAATCTGATAAACTTTCTGTGTAAGGGGAAGTCATAGATATTAATGGCCCCGATTCTGCTTCAAGCCATGCCGTTCCCATCGAACCTCCTTGATAAATCGCAGGATAAACAGTACCACTGGATGATGAACGATAAACAACCCAATCGACAGGTTCAGACGCTTTCCCCATACTTTTAATGAGATTACTGTAACCCGAATCCGAATACAACTCAAGGGTAAAGTCAACAGGACCCGAAGCATTTTCACGTATCCAAAACAAGTAGTAATTGCTAGAACTCATAGAAAAATTGTAATAATACAGGACTGGTGGGATATGATTAAAATCCTCATAAATTGGAGTACTATCAACCAGCGTGACCGGTGAGCTTAGGACAGTCGAATATGCTGAACTAATTGAACTATTTCGTGATGTGTTAATGTGCAATTTTATTTGTGGAGCTAAGCTTATTGCCATTCCCACTATAATAAATGCCACCAATCCAATAGATATTCCCTTTTTTCTTAAAATCTTGTTCATCTTTCTTTCTCCTTTTTAAAACCTATATTGAAGATATTTAATTATTTAACCATTGTTTCTTTAGTGAATTTAAACATACCTATCTTAGAAAGTAGCTGTAAATCAGTTTATAGGAATAACACTCTAACCAGATTTTTATGAAATTTGTGTATATTACTTTCAGATTTTTTTGTGGAATGCGCATAATACTTTCAGTCATCTCCCCCTCCCACCGTCAGCTTAATCTGATCAAGCATCAACCAAATTCTTTTAAATAGGTACTCCCCTAAGAGATATAATGTGTGAAATACCGCCAATCCGGGACGATGAGTGGCGAATCCCCTCAGAGTGTAAAAAAGAGGATTTGACAACCCAGTTTAAAATTGCTTATCTTGAACAAATTATAGAAGTTGATAAGTTCGATTTCAATGAAGTTCCCTCAACCCTCATTGAATATTATATTGATCTGAAACTAAAAGACATCGTTTAAATCAAAAAGTAAGGATCCCAAATCATCTTATCCGGGATGAACTGAAAAACCAAGTAAAATAAAGAAAGATTTTAGATTTACTATAGGCGCTTTTTCCGAAGATAGTTCGCTGTGACCACCAAGAAGACCAATTATTCCGAAGCAAATCTCGAAGCCCGGAATTCCATCCTCTGGTTTACCATATAGGGTAATAATAACTGTATGTGAAAAGTAGGGATTGATAAATTTCCCATCCGTTTGGGCAAACGCAAGCCCCTAATCCTTCAGTTTTCGATTAGGAGCGTTCAACTGGGAATTTTTTCATTTAACATCTCTTTTATTGGCTAAAAGCTTTCCTAATTCTTTTAACCGCTCTTCTAGCCAAATCAATCCATATTCAACCAATGGAGTCACAGGATTGTTCCTGTTCAACTTTCTTTTTTTTAGAATCCAAACCTTCTTCTTTGATTTAGATCACCTTTTATATTTCCTCAACTTCTTTTGGACATTCCAATCGTTTGGGCAAACGAACCCATCTAAACCTCCGATTTTTCGTTTAGCGGGTTTAATTTGGAACAGTCCAAAACTTAAAACTTCTTAACAACTATAGCTCCAGCGGGCTCCAGGATGTGAGCCCTTGGGGACTCGAATTACTCGTCAGCCCACACGGATGTATTCAAATTCCGGTTCGGGATCCTTTTTTTCTGTGCATGACTCTTTTTTGGACATTAAATCACCAAGCTTATTTGATCGTTAAGTTCTTAACATGAAGGATGAAACTTTAATAAACTGGCAATAATTATGATATAAATTTCCACCTTACTTAAATAATACCAAATTTTGTCGAGTGATTAAGCGGTTGGATTGGTATGGGACTTGATGAGAATAACGCGTATCGAATTACCGAGGAATTATCGTTTCCACGGCTGGTTGGATCTGAGGGGGAGCCGAAAGCCATCAAGATGGTTGTAGATGAATTTCAAAAAATAGGTATTGAAGCTAAACGGGAAAATTTTGAGACTTCATTTTTTAGTTGGACCATGGCCCGTTATATTTTCTTTCCGTTAGCTGCAATCATCATTCTAGCCGCTTATTTGTTGTATCTAAGCCCCATCGCCTCCATTGTGCTGTCAGTTTTATTACTGATTGTCGGGATGTACGCAACCCGTCTTACGGGTCTCGGTGACGTGCCAAAAGGAAAAAAATATACAACAGAAAACATCTACGGAAAACTCCCCTCCGCAAATAATAAAATCGATGTATTATACATGGCCCATTGGGATTCAAAAAGCCAAACATTTTCAACCCTCTTTCGCATTCTTATTTTTATCATCTCTATTTTTGGAGCCCTCGTCCTCGCGGTTTTTATCCTAATAGGTGCCATTATATCTCTTACCGGTACCCTTAATTCCCAATATTACTGGGGGGTTCTTATTGCATCTATTGTAATTGGAGTAATTGCGAATCTCAATTTCTTTAATAAGACCGGAAACGAATCCCCCGGGTCACTGGACAACGCGGCAAGCGTGGGCACAATGCTAGAACTAGCTCGATATTTCAAAGAAAATCCTCCAAAAAATACAAACCTAACTTTTATCTCAACGGGAAGTGAGGAGCTGAATCTGGGGGGCGCAATAAATTTCCTTAAAAAGCACAAGGATGAGCTAGATCCCTCCCGGACCTACTTCATTAATTTTGATGGTATAGGAGGTAAGGGAGTCATTCGAGTAATTACCTCTTATGGTTTTCCTAAGAGGAGTTCCTCCGATAAATTGAATAAGTTGTTTTTGGAAGTAGGGAAGGAGCAAAATATTGGCTGTAAATCCATCTGGCTCCCAGTAGGTGCATGGAGCGATTATATGCCTGCGATTAAGGCTGGCTTCGAAGCTTGTTGGCTTGCTACTGATGGATCCTTGAGTAATGTTCATCTACCACGTGATAATATGGACACCATCTCCAAAGACGGCTTGAAAAATGCTTTACTTCTGAATATCGGCGTAATTGAGAAGCTGGATAACGAATTTTAATAGGAATATCTTGAAGGATTTAGGAGATAGCTTGAACTATGACGAAGACATGTTCTGAATGTGGCACACTCTTCTCAGCGTATAATCCGGTCCAAAAAGGTAATCGCCTACTAATTTGTGTTAATTGTTTGCGAGTCGTTTGTGCCAATTGTGCAAGCAAATCGCGAAATCGTAATAAATGCGTAAATAAAAAATGCAGAGGCAAGCTTCGCGAGTTAGAACTTGAAGAATTATATTGATTAGTGATGAATTTGTGGGTTTGGGTTATAATAGCTACATTGTTTGGGGTTGGTTTCTACTTTATAACTAAAAGAATAATCTTCGATAGAAGTTTAATAACAAAGCGTTGGGGAGAAATCCCTTGTGATTCCTTAATTAAAAAATCTGTGACCATTCCATTAGAGAACAACCAAGTAATGAATGCAAAAATCTATACTTCAACGGACTTTGAGGACTATAATTCACTTCCTCTTCTTATTATTGCCCCCCAGCAAAATAAAAATTCTATTTATAATGAATATTTAGGAGCAGCATTTGCTTTACAAGGATATATTAGCATAGTATTGGGATACTGTGATACATATAAAGATAAATCGGTTTTTGTTCAAAATAATCTAAACCATTATCCGAAAATAAAAGAATATACGCTGAACCTTCCAAGAGTTGATAAAAATAAAATTGCCCTCTTTGGTTTTGATTATGGCGCGGAAATCTTGGTCCGTGCGGGAATTATTGATCCTGATATAAAAATAATCCTGGCGGCATCAATGCCCCATATTCCTGTCGAATCACTCCCCTCTCAATTTGAAGGGGGAAAGATTCGCTTAGTTCATTGTATGAATGATAAAGTCGTACCTTTTAATGATTTTCTTGAAAATGTCAAAGTTTTTCAAGTTTCTAAACGAAATTATTTAGCCTTTCAACTTGGGGGACATGATCTCTTTTGTCAAGAAGCATCTGCGTTAGGGTTTTTCAGTGCGCTGCTTAAGGAATCAATACAACCCAAAATTAAATATGTTATAAGAAAAGAAGCAGGGTAAACTTGATTGGTGATTGAAATGAGTGAACCTAAATGGGATTCCATGAGTTTTAAAGAACAAGAAGCTCTACAGGATAAAAAAATTCGCATATTCATCCAAGAAATTGCAAAATATCATCCCCATTATAAACAAATCATGAAGCAGGAGAATATCGACCCCAGTTCGATTACTGGAGTAGATGCTTTTATACAGAAATTCCCTCTCACAAGTAAGATTGATATTGCCCCAATTAAGGAGAACCCCTATATACCTGATTATTTCATCATGCAGAAAGAAGATGAGGCCTACAAGCCGACATTCATGATCGCAACCACGGGTAGAACTGCATTTTCCACACCCTTTTGGTTTACTAATTGGGATCTCGAAAATATTATGATGGTGGTGGTAAAGAGGGTTGCCGAAGTAACCGGGATGAATAAAAACGATGTAGTTATTAATTCTTTTCCATATTCTCCGCATCTGGCCTTTTGGCTCGTATATTATGCTACAACTGGATTGGGATTAACGGCTATTCATACAGGGGGTGGAAAAATTCTTGGAACTCAGAGGATCGTCGGGATTACTCATGGGATGAAAGGATCAGTGTTTGTTGGAGTGCCTGGTTATATTCAACATGTAATTCGTTCGGCAAAAGCTAACGAAAGGCATTTTGATAATATCAGGCTGCTCATTACTGGTGGCGACCGTTGCACCCGCACATTTCGGAAGCGTATCGTTGGGATGTTAAATGAAATGAATGCCCCTAATCCCACCGTTTGTGCGGCTTATGGTTTCACCGAATCAAGAAGAGCCCCTTTGGAATGTCCTCACCCTGATGGTGTTGATGGGGAACTGACAGGATATCATACCTATCCCGATATGGAATTATGGTATTGCATCGATCCGAAAACTGGTGAACGTCTGGGATCTGAAGAGAAGGGCGAGCTAGTATGGACTGGATTATACGGACGTGGAACAGTCGTATTGAATTATCGAACGGGAGACATTGCAGAAAAGGGAATTAGGTATGAAAAATGTCCCTATTGTGGACGAAATGTTCCCATCATCTCCAGCATGATTTCAAGAGTCTCAGAGCAAAAGGATTTTCAGTTTGATAAAGTAAAAGGAACTCTTGTTGACCTGAATAAATTCTTTAGTTTGATGCCAGAAATTGAAGAAGTTAATGAATGGCAGATAATTATTATGGAACAGGATGGATTAGACCAACTGATTTTAAATATCAATCCAGTTTCCACATTATTGGATAAAAAGAAGAAACTTTTTGAGCTTCAAGAAAAAGTTATGATGAAAATTAAGGATGAAATGGAAATCTCCCCAAACCAAGTAAATATTATGTCACTTGATGAGATAACCCGCTCACTAGGGATGGAGTCCCAGCTAAAAGAGAGAAGGATTTTAGATATACGTCCGCGATAGCAAACAAGGCGATATAATATGTCAAATGAAAATGAAGAAGTCCGAGGAAAATCTGAATTCTATCATCTTTGGTACCAAGCCGCTTGGTATATGCTCCTCGCCTCAGGGATCCTACCACCAGTATTGATCGGGCTCCTTGGACCTTGGTTGTTTCAATTAACAACAACTGAAACTGCTCTGCTGATCATCGGTTATGTCTTCGCTTTTTTAATGTGGTTATGGTATTTTTATCATAAAATGACTAATGAATTATCACGATGGCCTGTTGAAACCAAGACCGAACAGGTTAGTATTGAACCCATTGAAATCCCCGTTGGAGGTGGGCGCGTATTAAAAGGAGATATCTTCAAATCTTCACGAACTCCAGAGAAAAACGCAAAAACCCTTATTGTATCCCATGGACAGGGTGGTTCAAGGGCGGATTTTTATTTCCTAGCAATTGCACTCGTTTTTCGAGACTATGCTATCATCTTATACGATAGTAGAGGCCATGGTGAAAATGATTGGGGTGAAAAATGGGAAACACGCAGTATTATCACAGACCATAGTAAAGTCGTTGATTTCGTATTCACCCGTGATGACCTCTCACATACTGATATAGTCGCGCTTGGAGGTTCGATGGGTGGAGGCATTGTCCTCAACGAGGCCTACCTAGATCGACGTGTGAAATTCATTATTGCACTTTGTACTTGGGCGGACTTTATGAAAACCGCCAATCGAAAGATGAAAAATTTCTCAGAACGGGTAGTCAAGATAATGTATCTCTTAATGGGCTTAAATTTGGAACCATCCCCCCTCCAAAATCGAATGGTTTCGCCGATTTATAACTCATTCAATCGAAAGAAAGGTTTTTTTGATCATCCGGTACCATGGGATGTTGACAACATATATCGTGTCATGCTAGGTCATTGTAAAGACGATATGGTTGTGGATTATCATCAATACGAGATAAATTCAAAATTCCTCAAATTGCCCCCTGAAAATTTGCTCTCTTTTGATGCCGGAAATCATGTATTTGCAAAGATGGAGTCCGCTGTTCTTGGGAAAGCCTTTTACTGGCTCGACAGCAGGAATTTCTAATTTTTCTAATCTCTACAAAGAAATATATTTAAATTCATTACAAATGATTTTTTAATTGGAGGTTTTGAATATGGGAATTTTTCAGGATAAGGTTGTTTTAGTGACGGGTGGAGCATCTGGAATTGGGCAAGCCACCGCAGAGGCATTCATTCGTGAGGATGCAATAGTTGTAATTGCAGATATTGATGTTGAAAATGGTCACAAAACCATCGAAATGCTACAGGCAAACGGAGGAGAGGCGCTATTCATGAAAACAGATGTTACCCAAAGGGATGAAGTAAGGTCACTAGTGAAACAAACAATAGAGACCTACGGTCGGTTAGATTGCGCCTTCAACAACGCTGGAATTGATAATCCTCCTAACCTAATTACGAAATTGAGCGAGAAAGCTTGGGATAGAGTTATCAATGTGAATTTAAAGGGCGTATGGCTTTGTATGAAATATGAAATCCCTCAAATGGTGAAACAAGGTGGTGGAGCTATCGTCAACACTTCCTCCATTGCAGGTCTTGTCGGAACGGCAACGTTATCAATTTATTCGGCAAGTAAGCATGGTATCCTGGGATTAACCAAGACAGCTGCTTTGGAATTTGCCTCAAAAAAAGTTCGCGTCAATGCCATCTGCCCTGGAGTGATTAGGACTCCATTAATAATGAGTGCATTAGAAAAATTCCCCGAAATGGAATCTACCTTCAACAAAGCACATCCTCTTGGTAGGATTGGTGAAGTCGGTGAGTTAGCGGCTACGGTCCTTTGGCTATGTTCCGAGGCAGCTTCATTCATCACAGGCCAATGTATTGCAGTGGATGGGGGATTCATGAGTGGACGACCATTTACAGAAGCTCAGAGAAATGTCTTGGGATTATAAAAGGTAAAAAAGTATAAGGGCAAATTCATGCTCCAGGTCTGTATGGCGGTAGCCATTGAGCTTCTCCGAGGGCTGTTAAATTCACGACACCTCCCAGATCGTTTAGAATAGACCCGATTCTATCACGCCCTGAACATAAGACATCCACATGATCGCAGTAGATCCAGCGTTCACCCACGATTGCATTAACAATCGCATTCAATTCTGCACGATAATTCGCCAATTCGCTCGCATTTATCAATCCTGGGTTATCCTCCAAGTACTGGAGGGTGGCATTTAGCAACCAAAGGTACTCGTAATCTTCTTGCCCCTCTAAGTATTGTTCCCAACGAATCGAATCATAGATCTGACCCCCTTGTAGGTAGAAGAAGAGTCCGTCACCCCAAGCATTAGCCGCCAGCCCATATTTAGCGTGGTGGTATTGGTGAGAATGCCAGAACAAATAGCCATGTATGTTGTACAACCACGCCTGCCACATCAAAATGCGGATCTCATACAAGCGATCGTATAACATGGAATTTGGCCATGGTCCCACAGGCCCGACACACGTGTAGAACCAAAATTCGGTGTTATTCTCCAGCCGTTCATCCCATCTGGCTTTATCGCGGTCGTTGCTAATTGGGCAAAAAATGTCGATGTAATCTCTGAGGAGCTCAAGTTCCTCTGAGGGTGGTGTGGTTGTCATTATTTTTAATTTCGGTGCAGCGCTTTTCATTTCACTTAGTAGGAATTTGCATCGATTGAAATACTCTTGTCGGGTATAAGGGGCTGGAATGAAAAGGTTAAACTCGTCAATGAAGTAGTAATAGGAGTAATTCAACCAATTTTTAAATTCCAAATGTGTTTGGACATCTGCAAGCCAATTTTTAAATCGCAACATCCAAGTGGCATCGTCGATGGGTGGGTCTCTTCCCAACCCTATGCAATACGGAACACTGAAAGCATTCATCCCCCTATCGAGCTTATATTGCACCATGCTATCCCACCACGTCCAATTGAATTCCCACGTATGGAACGACTCATTCAACCAACACGTATATACCGGTTCAGTATTTAATGTGGAAAAATCGGGTGCTGCTCGTATTAATCCTCCGTAATCATTCATTCTATGTTCGATGTAATTGTCTATTATGGTAAAACTGTCGGAACGACTCCCTATATTCGTCCTCAAGTGCCTCATATTCGGTATCGTAAAATTCCACACGTGCAAGCGTATTGTTATTATTTCTTCTTGCCCTCCATTGAAGCTAAAATTTAACCGTCCTTCATAATCGCCCTCAATCGCATCGTAGGGTGTTCTGATATCAAACCAAAAGACGTAATTCTCCTGGTTCTCTAAATTCAGGGAAGTAAGCGGCCTCAGAATATCAGGGAATTCCTCTTCAAAGATAAAATCTACATATCGCATCGAGCAATTATCAGCAGAAATATTGTATGGACTAACCTGATGTTCAAAATTACCTATTTGACATGTTAGCGAAGTAATAGTTCTTCCCAATGGTCGCCATACTAATTGAAATGCCGCGTATTCATTTTTAGCTAGGGATATCTCGACGGCATCTATGAGAGGGGAAGTGTGGGTGCTAATCATCACATCCTTCGTGACTCTCTCTGTCGAGTTCTGAACCCAAATTAAATAATTCCCGGGATTATGTACGAGCATGGGGCGTTGGTATGTTTGGTTGAAGGTATAACAAATACCAAAGCTTCCAAAGAAAGCAACCACCACAAGTCCAGCTAATGACATACCAATTACCTTCTTTTTTAGAGGTGCGCCTTTAACAACTTTTTTTCGTGTATCTGGAGGAGTTCCCGGATTACTTTTCTTGAAGCCGTTCTTTTTTCGTTTTCCTTTTTTCTCAATAAAGATAGGAACCAGAACTTCAGTGACTAAGTAATTAAACACTAATCCAACGAGCAAGATAATGCTTAAAGCAATGACGAAAATGGTGAAAGTGAGGCCGGCTTGGTCCACCCCGAGGGGATCTGCGCCCGGATTGTTTAGAATAAAATTCCCTGGAATAAAGAGCACACCTAGTAGAAAGGGAGTGATCGCGATTAGTGCCGTTCTAATCATAGAATCCGTGCCATCAGTATGTTTAAATGAGAGATCAAAGAACAAATCGCTCACGATGAATCCTAGAGGTATGCCAACAAGGCAAAAATTAGACCAACTATGAAGGTAGGTAAATGGAAATACAACGTCGACGTCAGCGCCATAGCTGGTGAGCAAAGTGTTCCAATCAATCTGGTTAGCAAACCCATCGTCGAAAATGAATAAAAAATTCAATAGCAGAACTAAAAGAACTGCTGTATACACAATTCTTTTAATATTTGGGTGTTTATCCACGAGGAAATAAATTCCTGCCCCAATGACTCCAAATAACAAGAAGCTTGAAACAATTTCTGGCAAGTAAAGTGGAAATTCAAAGAAATATAAGATTTGGCTGAAGACTAGAAATAAGCCAAGAAATCTTAGAGCATCAATCATACCAAAGTTGAAGATTTTAAGGTAAGTTGTTTTCTTCTTTTTATAATACTTTTTAAGTCGACGATACATTCGCCCCCCATAAGCAGCAAACAAGGCGAAAAAAAACACGAGAGCTACCATGATGATTGAGAATAGCTGTGTTGCAGGCATATCATATTGCATTGGTTCTACTCCACCATATGGGATTATCAGGTGGATTGTGAGATTAAGAGGGTAGATTGCAAGAGCGACAATTCCAAGTACTGAAACGACCAACAATGGAATGAACACGAGCCAAAACTCCTTTGGATGGGTCCCAACACGCAGTAATTTCGAATTAATCTTCTTAATAATACCAATATTTGCCTGGTTTGGAATCATTTGCGACTTTCCGAGCTTTGGTTCGGCTTCGAGAGTGTTATTTCCTGGATTTGAAACTGGATTATCAAAAAACTTTGATCTTACCAAGCTGTGATAGTTCGCATTCAGTAATAGGAGGACTGAAAATAAAAGCAATCCCATCATAATGGCGAAAATTGAAGTTAGCATCATGTAAAAGGACACATAACGGTAGAATACCATTGCAAAGATGTAAAATCCAAAACATAAAACAATAATTAGCGAGCTCAATATTCTAAGGTTTCCGGAGTTATTCCTAACTTTGGAGGCGTTAAAGTTAGAGATGATTACGCTCAAATTAATTGTTGTTTTAATAGTTATAAGGCCAATAAATAAGCCCACAATGAATCCGTTATATCTTAGGAACCAAGCTACCTGGATGATCCAAGGCTCAAACAGATCTTGAGTAAATGTTAAGAATGTAGTAATGACGAAAACCAAACAAATTATAGAAGCGATATCCATAACTCTTGCGATCAGATAGCGACTTTTTTGTTTAATGAACGACAGCACTAAAAATGAGATGACTATGCTGAAGCATAGAAAGATAAATAAGTAATACAGGGTTTGCCCTTCCCCCATCATTTGGATTTCCATGGGTAAAAAGGAGAGCGTGCCGAAAAACCCTATTAATGCTAACCCAATAGAAACTGAAATAATTTCATAAAGAAAATAGCGTAGCTTCTCCATAAACAAATAATCGCTCTACTTTTTTTTTAAATATTTTTGTATAAAAAAATTGAAGGTTAAGCTCCTGGTCTATGGGGGGGCAACCACTGAGCTTCTCCAAGGGCTGTGAGATTTACAACGCTCGCCAGATCATTCAGGATCGATCCAATTCTATCCCGTCCAGAATATAGCGTATTCACGCGATCGCAGTAAAGCATGCGCTCACCCACGACCGCATCAACGATATTATTCAATTCTGCACGATAAGCCGCCAGTTCTCCTGCAGAGATCAATCCTGGATTATCATCCAAATATTGGAGCGTAGCATTAAGAAGCCAAAGGAATTCATAGTCTTCCTGCCCTTCTAAGAAGTTTTCCCAGCGAATGGAGTCGTAAATAACCCCACTTCCACTCCAATTGAAGTATAAGAAGAAGCCGTCTCCCCAGCCATTGAAGCCTAAGCTATAATACCCATGGTAGTAGGCATCTGCTCTCCAGAACAGGAAGCCGTGGATATTATAAAGCCAGACTTGCCACATTTCAATCCGTATCTCATAGAGCCGATTATACAAGTGGGCATTGGGCCACGGGGCCATTGGTCCAACACAAGAGTAGAACCAGAATTCGTAATCTTCAGCTAGAAGTTCGTCCCACTTTTCTTTATCGCGGTCGTTACTGATTGGGCAGAATATATCGATGTAATCCTCTAGTTCCTCAACAGGAGGCGCTGTGGTCATGATCTTGAACTTAGAACTGGCATTTTTCAGTTCTTGGAGCAAAAATTCAAGCCGTGCAAAGTATTCAGTAATTGTCAATCCTTCTGGGATAAACACATTGTATTCATCAATAAAATAGTAAAAGGAGTAGTTAAGCCAGCCTTTGAATTCTAGGTGCTCACTGACATTTCCAAACCAGGTTTTCAGGCGAAGCATCCAGATAGCATCTTCGATTGGTGGATTTCGTGGTATAGGGTAGTCTATTCTAAAAGCATTCATCCCTTTATCAAGCTTGGATTGAATTTGAGCATCCCACCAAGTCCAATTAAAAGTCCATGTATTGGTACTTGTATCCAAATAACTCGTATAGGTTTCAACAGTGTTCAACTGGGACAAGCTACTAGCCTTGCTAATACCTACCCCATAATCGTTGATTCGATGAGCTACAAAATTATTTGTTCTATTTAGATTTGTAGATGAACCACCAATATTTGTTCGTAAATGCTTCATATTTGGAATCGTGAAATTCCAAACGTTCACTTCAAATTGAATTATTTCAGTCCCACCTGTAAAGCTGAAGGTTAGATTTCCTTCATAAAGCCCCTCTGTTGCATTGTATGGCGTTCGGATGGCAAACCAGAAAACATTATTTTGCTTGACGCTCAGATCTAAGGATGTAAAGGGGATTAACACATCAGGGAACTCGTTTTCCAATATGTAATCTACGAAGCGTAACGTACAATTTCCTGAATCTATCACAGAGGATCCATTTTGATGGTAGAAATCACTGATAACATAGCTTACCGATTGAACTGGTTTGAATGGATGCCAGACTAGTTGGATCGCCCCATATTCGTTTTTTGCAAGGTTCATCGATATCGCACTAATCTGAGGTGAGCCCTGATCAACAAAAACATTTCTAGAAACACGTTCCGAAGAATTCTGAATCCATACATAATAATTACCTGAGTTCATGCAAATAATTGGACGGTTGTATGTTTGAGAATAGGTTGTTAAAATACTGAAACCTCCAATAAACGAGAGAACCATTAAACCTGCTAGGGAAATCGCCACGATCTTTCGCCGAGGATGAGACGCTGATTTGATATTTTTTTGTGATTTTATTTTTTTATAACTGTTATTTGAGGTCTTTTTGAGTTTAATTTTAGATTCTTTTTCAAATGTTGGGAGAATTAGTTCTGTAACAAGGTAGTTAAAGGCAAACCCTAGTAGGACAATCCCCCCTAATATTAAACAGAAATAAATGAAGAAAGAATTAAATCCCTCTCCTCCTGGGTCTCCACCAGGTGTGCCAACCAAGTAATTTCCTATAATCAATAACATTCCTAAAACAAAGGGAACGACTCCGATGCTAACTGCCCGATTTGGCGCATCAATTCCATCTGTGTGGGTAAATGCTAAGCTAAGAAGCAAGTCGCTTACAATAAATCCTAGCGGAATTCCAACTATAGCGAAGTTTGGCAGGCTGTGCAGATATGTAAAAGGAAATATGAGGTCGAAATCACCTCCAGAGATATTAAAACCATTCGCAATACCATCGATATAAATTAGATAGAAATTCAAAAATAAGAGCAGAATTGCAATATAATATACGATTTTTTTGGGTATTTGAAATCGCGCTACAAAAAAGTAAATTACTGCCCCAAGAACTCCAAAGAGTAAAAAAGACGAAATTACTGGGGGCAAAAACAACGGATAATCATAGAAATACAAGATTTGACTGAACACAAAGAGGAGTCCCAAAACGCGCATGATATCTATCGCCCCAAAACTTGATACTGCGAAGAATTTTTTCACCTTACTTTTAAAGAACTTCCCCAGCCTGCGATTCATCCGCCCGCCCCATGCGTTGAATACAACAATAAAAAAGAGAAGTAAAACTATCAACAAGGTGATAATCTGAACAAGGGGGATGTTATAGTAAAGAAGATTGATACCCAACCTGATGGAAATAAGATAAACTATATTGAGTGGATAAAGAATTGCAGATACTATAGATAAAATAAGAATAACTAATAAGGGCACAAACAGATACCAAAATATTGAAGGATCCGACCCAGCATCTCTAACTTTTTTACTGATTCCAGAGATCTTCCCCTTAATTCCTTTTAATTTCATTGTTCCCGGATTCTCACTTGGATTTCCACCTTTTTCCTCAGTAGATAAATTCTCCAGTCCGATTTCAGAATTATTCCAGCTAAATTCATCGTAGTAATTAGGGAAAAGTAATGTTCCTACAGCATATATTATCAAACCTGCTTCTACAATGAAAAGTATCAATAATGTGATGAAGAGACTATAGTACCGGAAGAAAAGCATCTCTGCGCTGTAAAAAATGAATCCCAAACTTACGGTTGATAATGTTATAACTTTCACATCAAGTTGGGTTCCTTCCATATCTTGAGGATTAGCTAAATCTTTTCCGCTATTGAATTTAGTAATAAGCTCACTAATTCCAATGATAGTCTTTATTGTGAGAGTACCCACGAATAATCCAACGATATGCCCATTATATCGCATGAACCAGCCCATCTGAATCAGCCAAGGCTCAAACAAATCTTGTGTAAAAAATAAAAATGCAAAAACCATAAGGAGTGCAGTAATGACGGTCATAACATTTACAATTCGCATAATAAAGCCGTGATCCTTCCTTTTAAAAAAAGATAGTAGTAGGAAAGCGAGTATTACACTCAATCCCAAAATGATAAACATCCAAAATATCGTCTGATCCTCACCAAACATCCCAATCTCAAAGGGTAATAGTGCGATCGTCCCAAAAAACGCGATGGCTGCCAATCCAATGGCGGCTGACACAATTTCATAGATATAATATCGTAATTTTGTCATAATTAGGTCAACAATCTATCTGTATTTATTCTGTTAAAAACCAAGCGCTCTCTATTGATAGGGTGTAGTAGCAGAGGGTTGAGAAGCCAATACAAAAAGTAACAAGTAGGGTGAATCCAACCATTGAGAACATTGGACCAATAAGAGTGGAATCGCTGGCATTAAAATTAAAAGAAAATGCAAATGTCCCAATAGTAATTAATAATAAACTAAAACATGCTACGATAAGAGTTATGTACGAAAGACGAACAATTATCCAACCTATTTTGTCATGCTTATTGGCAACAGTCATAATCAATAAAATTTGCCCCATCATTACTGGAATCCCTATTAGGGTGAGTATTCCTGCCGTGCTTTGAATGGCTAAAACTCCGCTGATTCCGAATAAATTGAACATTAATGTTAGAAGAAGAACAATTAATGTTGCAAGTAGATAGAATTTAACAAAAATAAAACGTCTTAGAAAGTCGAATTTTCCCATTCTAATGTCCTCCAGCTAATAATTCTAAGGCCATAAATCTTTCAATATAGTACGTTGAGATTTGTCCGCCATAGGTCTGAAAATTAATATCGAACGCATGCCCCGCCCAAGGAATGGTGATCAACAGACATTTTTTCCCTAGTCCTGTGGCATATTGATAGTATTCTACGACCTGACTTGGATAATGAACCATCATATCCTTATCACCACTTACGATCATAACAGGTGGTATGACGGTGCTGTTATCAATCAAGAAGGACGCGGAAAATTTGTCATATTGTGTTGCAAGTGGAAGCGAGCCCTGGAGCAATAAGTCAAAAAATGTTGATTGCATCTTAGTTAGATTGGTGGGGGGATAAAACCAGATACCACCAGTTATATTCATGCTCGCTGAAAAATTGCCCGCAAATAACGGGTTTTTATAACCATAAGTAATCATCGATGCCATATGCGCACCAGCTGATCTTCCCACGACAAACGTGTGATTCAAATCGGCACTGTATTTCGTACTATTTTGTTCTAATATTTTGGTAAAATAACCAATATTTTCAACCTGTTGCTGAATAGTATAACTCTGATTATATGATGGTGTTATTAAATCTCTAATCATGCTAAACGCATCTCCAAATCCGCCCATCTCACCACCAAGTGCGCCAATATCATATACTCCGTATTGAAGATCAAATACCACATATCCCTGGGAGGCGAAGTATTTATTAAACGGAATGACGTTGCCCATGCCCTTATTTCCGATAACCCATCCACCGCCATGTATTGCGATTATAACAGGAAACGGTCCCGCACCATGGGGTTTATACCAATCGAAGTAGAAGCTGTCATTCCCGTTATCTAAGTAAAGGATATCTGTTTGAACTGTAAATTTCGATTCATCAATTGGAAATCCATACATATTATCAAAAATGGAATAGGGAACAGGTCTCATCCCTGTTGTATCTAAATTGGAATAATCTGTTCCATATACTCGAATCATCTCATCATCAGCAGCAGAAATTCCAGATGGAATCGAGATATAGGGGATTATTGATACTATGAATATAAATATGCAAATCCCAGCAACCGCCACAATACCCTTTTTATTTTTCATGAAGGAGAAGCGGATGATGATAACTCCACTAATAAGATACATTAAACATAATAGAGGTGCAATTCCTGGATAAACAATCGCAACTATCTGACCAATCATGGTAAAATCAAAGAATAAATAGATGATGGTTATAATCAGAAATAACGCAAGATTAGAATAACAAAAAAGTAAAAAGAGATACCTTAAGATCTTTTTTAAATTCAATTTGAATCCTCAAAAAAATTGTTTTTAGTCTTGAAAATCTTTAGAACAAAAATATAAGAATTTACCCGAGTTCGCTAAAATTTTCCATGCTTTCCCTCGCCTTGACTAAATCGGCTTGCGCCTTCAAATGTTTCCATGCTTTCCAACACTTTTAGTCCATGTTGGTATTCGTTCTTGAGGGCTTCCTCCAAAGACATCCCATATTGCTCATAGGTCGATAATCTATCCTCTCGGAGGCATGTTTGAGGAAATTTAGCAATTTCACGCCCTAACTTTTCAGCTTCTGGACGACTCTGCCCCGTCTCGACCACCCGATTCGCTAAACCGAATTGTAGCGCTTCTTTAGCATCAACGGGTCGTCCAGTAAGAATCATATCCATAGCTCTGCTTAACCCGATGAGTCTTGCTAGCCGTATGGTTCCCCCATCAATTAAGGGTACTCCGAACCTCCTACAAAAAACTCCAAAAACTGCATCCCGCTCGACAACTCGCATGTCGCACCAGATTGCAAGCTCTAAACCACCGGCAACCGCATAACCCGCCACCGCCGCTATAACTGGTTTGGTGAGCACCATTCTAGATGGGCCCATTGGACCATCTCCTTTCCAATCAACTCGATTACCCCGTCCTTCTGCAACTGCCTTAAGGTTGGCCCCCGCACAAAAACACCCGTGTTCGCCCCATAAGACCGCAACGCGTGCCTTCTCGTCGTCTTCGAATTCTCGAAATGCGTCCGCTAATGCTGCTGCCGTTGGACCATCCACAGCGTTTTTAACTTCCGGGTTATCAATAATTACCGTAGTAATTACACCCTTTTTCTCAACTCTAATTCCCATTTTAATGACCTATCCAAAGCTTTGTTATCTAGATTGAAAAATAAAAGATTTAAAACATCTGATTTTAAAAAAACATGAGGCTAAATTAAGAATCCTGCTCGGCTCCACAGAATTCACAATAGGCTGCGCGGTCTGCTATCGTTCTACCGCAACTAATACAGTATTTCGTTTGATGTCCATCACTGGCTAAATCTCTGCGACGTTGTCTCCTGACTACTTGAGTTCTTCCCGCTGTATCTCTCTTTCTTAAATAGTAAAACATAAGAATGAATTGGGCAATTGCCACTATTACGATTATTACGATAAAAATAATCATGTATGTATTGGCTGTATCTGGATCAGGTGTGTTGACATAAACTAGCCACGCAATCATTGAGATTGCAAAAATTATTAATCCAAACCCGCGCCACCTCCCCCATCGCCGCCAGCCCCATGGTCCTCGCCGCCAATAATTAGATGAAGTATTATCAGTAGATGTTTTAATCACTTTCTCAATTCTATTTGATTTCATAGTTGCCACCATTTTCCAAAAAATATGCTGCAAACAATTTCAAGCACTCTTCTAGCAGGTCTTGATTAACATTTTGTGCTACATCCTGTTCTGTATGAACATACTTACTTGGAGTCATTACCCAATTTGCAGGATAGTCGTTTAGAAACCAGCATGCAAAATCTGACCCTGGATAGAGGAATTTTCTCAGCTTTAGTTCAATCCCTAACTTTTGAGCTAACTCCATAATCTTCTTGTTAAACTCTAAATCCATCGGGATACTCATAATGGGTTTTATTTTCTCGACAAAACTGAGAGGCGGTATCTCCCCAACCATATCAATCGAAATTACATGCATTTTATGTGATTCAAAATATTCTTTATGGGTATGATAGTGAAACGAAGAGCCAATGAGTCCGACCTCCTCAGCCGCAAATGCAATAAAAGTAATTTTTAGTTTAGGCTTTATAAGTTTAGCGAGATTTGCAAGTTCAAGTATAAGAGAGATACCCGTAAGATCATCTAGCGCCCCATGAGATTTGTTAACTCGAAATACTCGACTGATTAAAACAAGGCTGATTGAAACTAGAAAAATTACCAAGAGAACAACAAAGAAGATTGGATTTTGACTTACAAGATCGTAATTCGATGTGAATTTTAATATATAGTGTATTATGTAGGTTGAAATGTAAATTAATCCGCTTAAAACTCCAAGAAGCATAAGTATTTTAATTACTTTCAAACTTAATTTAAGCGTCGTACTATCATAGTGTGCTGTGATATATAGATGAGTTTCATACTCCTCTGGTTCATACTCCACATAGACATTCTTTCCCTCTTTTACCGGCTTTTCATATTCCCCATTCTCAATTTGTTTAGTCAGGTCTTGTATCTTTTTGTAGTTAGTGGTAATCATCTTCCTAAAGACGTTCTCTAATTTTAAAATAATCACCAAGACCATAATTGGAACCAAAAGAACCAAAAATGTGAGAATAATTTCGCCAATACCCGTTAAAAAGAACACATTAAAATAACCCAAAATACCCCACGCTATTATCAGAACTGGCAGTAATAATTTAGGTAAACTTTTTTGTTCAGGAAGAAAAAATTTCTCAATTTCCGGCTCATATCCGTAATTTTCAAATATATTTTTAATATAGTCGGCGGCCTTATCACAATCAGGTGTACCTGCCATTCTCGGATATGCCATGGTTTCTATATGTTTGAAAAGGGATGCATTTTTACAAATACTATCCACTTTTTGAATTAAATCATCGTCCATTTGAATTATTACTTCATCGTCCTCTTTCAAGTTATCGCCTTAATTTTCCATTATCAATTTTCACTTCTTAATAATACCTTATTGAAATATATTTTAAACCTAAACTACCCTAAATTATTGACAATTTGATCTACAAATTATAAGTTGCAGGTTTCGGTAATTCTATGGAGCTTGGTATTCAAAGTATTGAATTTGACACAACAACAGCGTTCATAATTTTAATGATCATCATTGTTTCGGTTACTGTGTTCCTATTTTTAGGTGAGAAAGTAAAGTTCTCAGCTATTTCTATAGAATTAATAATTGGAATGATTCTGGGTAATTTTCTCTTTGGAGTAGTGCCCGGTTTTCCTAATGTCAATACGATTTTACACGATTTGTTTTGGCTCAAGTTCTTAGCAGAACTGGGCTTTGTTCTTTTAATGTTTTTAGCAGGTCTTGAGCTTAATATGGAGTTTTTAAAGAAATTTTTTAAGAAATCAATGGTATTAATCATCTGTGTCACCGGTATAACTTTTTTAGTTGGATTTATCTTGGGATTTCTTCTTCCAATTCCAGATGAAGCTTACCGAATTACTATCGCTGTGCTTATTGGGATTTTTTTTGCAGGTGCATCGTTAGCCATTGCCTTTCCATTATTACAGGAACTTGGATTATCACAAAAGCGCTTAGGCCAAATCCTCATCACTGCCACCATGGCTATTGATATTTTTTGTATTTTTATCATTACTTTTACTATAACGCCCATTTTTGGTGGTTTTAGCATTCTTACATATGTAATAGTTACCATGATAATTATTCTAATCTTTATCATAATATTATATGGAATGGATCGCTTCTGGCGTTTTTTCGAGGGCAGAACAACTAAAATTAAGGCTCTAGAATGGGAGCTCCGAATAGCTTTCGCTGTCATTCTCCTCTTAGCTGTTTTTACGGGGATTTTTTTTGAGGCAATTATTGGCGGGTTCATCGCTGGTATGATAATGGGACAAAGCAAGAGTGCTAATAGGCTTGAAGAGAAAATTGGGTCAATTGGTTATGGTTTTTTCGTACCAATTTTCTTCTTTGTCATCGGAATGCAGATGGATTTATCTTATTTTACTCAACCAAATTTTGTCTTGATGATGATAGTAGCAATTGTAATTCTCTTTGCCATTAAAATAGGAACTGGAATACTTAGCGCCAAATTTATGGGTTTTTCATGGAAAACTGGGTTGATCACCGGCTTTATTATGATTCCGAGCCTTAGTATAGGAATTGCAGTAGCCGAATTAAGCTATAATAATGGAGTTGGAGGTATTATAGACAAAGAGATCTTTACCCTTTTAATCGCCATCGTAGTTATTTCCTCCGCCCTTGCCCCAGTCCTCACAAGAACAACTGCTAAAAAGTTAATACCCACCTTTATTTCTAAAGATATATCATGGCATCTGCATCTTGAACATGATTTAGGGATTTATCTGGATGAGTCATTTCATAACGTTTTTGAAGAATTTTGTATTGGAGACATGGTCTCAAAAGAAGTCCAGAGTGTTACTCTCGATACTCCTATCACCATTATTTTAGAAATGATGGAGAAATATCATCAAATGAATTTTCCCGTAGTTTCTTCAGATAATCAGCTGCTAGGAATCGTGGATTTCGATGATGCAAAGAAATTTATTTTACAAAATAAATTAAACGAGACGGCAGGAACCATCATGCGAAAAGAATTTATTTTTGTAGTTCCTGCAGATCCTCTCAGTGCCGCCCTCGATAAAATGCAATCACTCGACTTAGAATTATTGCCGGTTGTCGAGATCCCTCAATTAACCTTGTTAGGAACCGTTTCACGTGATAATATTCTTCGATATGTAAGAGTCAGGGCTCTTGGCGCCTCCATTACTCCCGAAGATAGAGCGGCAGCGAAAATTGAGCAATCTTCACTGGAAGTTGAAAAGAAATTAGAATCAACGGTAATCCCTGAACCTGAACAAAAAACAGAAGAATTAAGCGAACAACCACTTCCATTGGATAAATATGTACCTGAACCAGAGACGAAGCCCAAGCCTAAAGCTAAAAAGAAAAAACCTTCTAAGAAGAAAAAGACTTCTAAAAAGAAAAAACCTTCTAAGAAGAAAAAGACTTCTAAAAAGAAAAAATCTAAAACAAAGAAGAAGAAAGCGAAATCCAAAAAGAAGAAAGGTAACCCAAGCAAATCGAGTTGAAACACACTGCTCAGATGAAAACCAAGAATTTATAACGTTGTTAAGTGTAGTACCTAATTAATGAAACAACTAACTATCCACATCTTGGATCCATATATTTTTGAAATAACTAGGGACCCTATTTCAGTTACTGTTGAGGATGATGCAGATATCGTTCAGGCGATTGCAGCAGCGGACCAAATTTTTGCTAAATTGACCAAAGGATCCTTTCCCCTTGAAAATCTATCAAATCTACTTCAGTACGTCTGGGATTTTAAGGAATGGGACTTCTTCGTGGATGTAGGGGTAGAAGTTCGAGATGCCGAGAATAATTGGATCGCCCTCCGGGATGATCCCAAGCTCGTCCTCCCACCTGGTACGAGTGTCAAACTTAATCCAGACGCAGGCTGTTGATGAAATGAATACGGCGATAGACCTAGCAAAGCAAAGTTTCTGGAGGAATTAACCAACCATTTTGGTAGTGATCATCCGATAGTCGCGCAATATCGGAATATGAAATAAATAGATAATACCAGAATCTCCGGATGAGGGCATCCAAAAAAGATAAACTGGATGAAGGACGGAAAGGTTGCCCCTTTAGCCTCTTCTCATTTTAATAAAAGCATTTAAGAAAAATAAGTCTAAAGTGAGATTGAATAACTTGCTTAAATCATTGAGGTAGTGGAGTGAAATGTCCAAAACGAACTTAAAAGAAATAATTGTCCACGAAAATAAATGTGCTGGATGTCAAATTTGCCAATTAATCTGTTCCTATACGTATCAGAAGATATTTGATCCATCTCGGGCATATATCCAAGTTGTTACCCATGAATTAATTCCTAAAATCTCTTTTTCAGAGGATTGTAACCATTGTTTTAAGTGTATTTCCCATTGTCTCTATGGGGCTTTAGAGCTGAAGGAGGCGGGTGAGTAATGGATTGGAATGGTTATACGGGTAATATTCTGAAAGTAGATTTAACATCTAACAAAATTTCTATTGATCAAGAAGACCCTGAAGATCTTAAAAAGTTCATTGGTGGAATGGGGATGAATTGTAAACTTGGAGCTGAGTTAATCAAGCCCAAAACTGATCCATTATCTCCTGTGAATCCAATTATCATCGGGGCAGGACCTTTGATTGGTACCATCACACCAGGTTCTTCGCGTATCGTTGGGCTCTCAAAATTTCCCGCGACGGGTGCCATTGCTAATGTTTGCGGTAGTATGAGCTTTGCCTTTCACCTAAAACAAGCCGGCTTTGATCATCTCATCATCTCTGGACGTGCAAAGGATCGTGTATATTTGGAGATTTGGAATGATAAAATCAAGCTCCGCGACGCTCAGCCCCTATGGGGAAAAGATATTGTTGAAACAACCGATTTTCTTCATGAAAAATATAAATCTTGTGGGGTTGTTGCGATTGGACCCGCAGGAGAGAACCTCGTTAAATCTGCATTAACTCTAGTGGATAAAACCGCAACCTTTGGAAGAGGTGGGCTCGGAGCGATTATGGGATCTAAAAATCTAAAAGCAATTGTCACGAAAGGTTCTAAAGGTATTAGTATTGCAAACCCGCAAAGATTTAATGAATTATTTAATAAATTATTTGAGCGTATTCGTAAATATCCACACAGATCCGATTGGCACAAACTGGGAATGTTGAGAAACACACCAATTGCAGCACTCTTAGGTGGTGCAGGGCAACGGAAAAAAGCAAGGCAAGCGAGTGACCGGACATATCTTAAAAAACTAAAAAAACGCCGCATTGCCTGCCCTTCCTGCCCGATGGGTGATAAAGACATTTTAGAAATTAAAGAGGGCGATTTTACTGGACTTATCAATTATACATCTTCAGTTATTAACCCGTATTTCCTACTCTTGCTTGAAGATATCCATACATATAACGAAGTTATTAAAGCCTTTGACCAGATGAACCGTTATGGCTTGGATTCCATGAACATTCCCGCATTGGTAAATTTCTGTACTACATTATACGAGAAAGGTATCCTCACTAAAAAGATGACGGGCATCGAATGGAAGCGTGACTTTAATACGGTGATGCAATTGACTGAGATGATAGCTAAAAGGATTGGTTTTGGCGATCTTTTGGCAGATAGTTGGAACAAGTTAATCGAAACTCACCATGACATCGAGAAAGATATGGTTGTGGTAAAAGGTTTAGAACAGGTGTTTGATCCACGCATGTTGAGACTAGGAACGATGGAATTTGAACAAGTTGTAAACCCTAAAGGCGCACACGTTGCTTCTGGGGGTTCCCCGACTTATCTCGCTCCCGGAAGGTCTTTGGATACGTTTAAACCTCATTTCTATCGGATGGGTATTCCTGAAGCTTCCTTCGACCGTATCTATTCGCCCCCTATAAAGGAGATGGGGATAAATGTGGGACGATTAACCCGCTATGCGGAAGATTGGTACACTGTTCTAACTTCTCAAGGATTATGTGCGCGGGCTCAAATGAATCGGTTTTGGGGATTGGAATCTGTCACGGCTTTTTACAACGCAGTAACGGGATTCAATCTTCGTCCAGAGGAATTAAGGAAAGCCGCGGAACGGACATGGAATTTACAGAAAATCATGAATGCTAAAGAGGGATTCTCCCGAAAGGATGACAAATTTCCTGAACAATGGTTCAAACCTTTGAAGTTAGGTAACATTGAACTCCAGTTTCAAGACTTTTTTGGGGGGACTTTGATAACTCCTGAAATTGCTAATCAACTTCTTGATGATTACTACGATGAACGTGGCTGGGATAAGACTATAGGTCTGCCCACAAAAGAAAAAATAAGGGAATTGGATTTAGAGAATTTTTCAGATTAGTTTGTTTCTAATTGCTTCTCCATCTTCGTGATATCCGCTTTTCTTATTCGATAAATTATTAGCATCACTGCTCCAAAGGCAATAAAGGACCAGACAATCCACGAAAGCGTTTGGAATTCATCCAAATTGAATAGATAATTGTTGAAATCATCCAGCTTATTAAAGTCGTCATCAAAATCGTCAAAGAAACTAGCTTCTCTCATCGAGACAATGGTGTGATTATTGCGGCGTAAGTTCTCAAAGATGTGGTCCAAGGTCATGTTCGTAGGATCTGTCAATTTCAGACGCACAAACTCATCTAACTCGTCATTCATATGCTCATCTGATGAACCCATTGCGATTAAGGGTTGCCCACTGGTATTGTTATTATTAATACAAAAGTCGTAAACATTTCTGTAGCCCCCCCCTCTTCTGACTTCAAATCCATCGACGCCCCAAAGCCGTAGTTGTTCAAAGGTGAACGGACCTCCGGTATAATGATTAACAATGACATAGCCCCCGTTCGCTTTCGTATAATTGATCGTCTCGCTGACATTCATAACATTTGTATGATAGGGACCTTCGTAGTAATAATCCTCTGGAGTAATTCTTTCATCGATCCCGAAAAGATTCATGTGAATATCCGACTGGTCGGCAGTATATTCCTGCGCAATCAACACAGTGAAATCTAAACCGTTCGCTTCCACATAATCTCGCGCTGCATGTGCTCCAAACGGATGATGGTGGTCCGAAAATGCAGCCCCATGGATTCCTTGATCCATGTACCACCTCACACGCTCTGCGGGTGTGAGATGACCATCGGACTCTGTTGTATGGACGTGAAAATCAAATAGGAACTCATCAGCTGCTAAATCCAGGGCTGTAATTTGGTGGGTTGGAAATTGAATCGATGCAAATATGAAATTAAAGGAGAATATGAGCAAAAATGCGGTCCAAAAATAAAACATTTCCCGCTTTACTCGAATTAACACGGTAAATATCGGATTTTTTGAGGTATGCTTTTTTACTTTCAACGTTAAATTCGGCTTATAATAAATCACAGCATTGTAAATCGCTTTACCAACTAATAGTCCAAGACCACAATATGATGCCACATGAAATAGAGTTACGAAGTTATCAGCTACCCATAGAAAACCCTGCGTAAGGAGTCCCGTTATAACTATTACCGCTACAATTAGTATTATAAACGAAGCCCATTTGGTAACAAACCTCAGAACATTCTTAATATACCGAAAAACCACTTCTTTTTTCCTATTTCGAGTTAGAATCGTATTGTCTATTACTAATAATGATACTCGGAGAATTGCAAAGAAGACAACGAATAAAACTAGGCTGTCCAAGGGGTTGCTATTAAACGTAAATACAAAGGTTAACCCAATGAAGGGCTCAAATATATATCGTAGTAAGGGAATTGTCGAAGTATATTGGCTGGTTATATCCACTAAGCTTCCACTGGTCATAAGGTCGTGAAAATAGACAGTCCTAGTTGCCATAAAAGCCGTGCTTATTAAATACCACATCCACACTATGAAAAGCGCCGTGATTACGAAGATAATAGAATTCCGTTTCAAAAAACCGCTTGTTGTCATGATAAACCCATCGATCGTTTTATACACTTGATCTCTAAATATGTATATAATTTATTGGTAATGCTGGTGATTTGGTATGAAAATCATTTTCCATGAAAAATTCTATGAACATTACACCCATGATCCCGCTGCCGCCGCGGGGCGATTGGAACCCATTGTTAAAGAGCTGAAAGCTCATAATTACGAATTTATTACCGCAACATCTGCTACCGAGGTGGATATTTTACGAGCACATACACCTCGACATCTCGAATACGTGCGAGGAGATTCCATTGTGTATAAAATGGCTCTCTTAGCAGCAGGCGGGGCAATTCAAACAGCCCAATTGGGATACGAAAAAGAACCCAGCTTTGCCGTTATCCGCCCTCCTGGACATCACGCGTCCGGAGATAGTTGTTGGGGATTTTGCTATTTTAATAATATTAGTGTATCGCTGTTGAATTTACAAGCAAATAAAAATATAAGACGTGCCTTTGTTCTTGATTTTGATTTACATACTGGTGATGGTAACATCAATATTCTCGGAACGAAACAAGATCTCCTGAAAACTACCATTTTAAACCCACGTAGCAGTACCGAGGATGAGTATTTAAAAGAAATCGAATCTACATTTCAGCAATCAGATAAGTATGATATTTTAGTAGCTTCAGCAGGCTTTGATGAGTATGAAAAAGATTGGGGTGGGAAACTCTCTACGAAAGCCTATAATCAGATTGGACGAATGATGAAGGACTTCTCTGAAGAAAAATGTGAAGGACGCCGCTATGCCCTCTTGGAAGGGGGATATTATCACGTAGACTTCGGGATAAATGTGCATGCATTTTGTCAGGGATTTAAGTAGGGTAGTTTTTTTGCCAATTTGATAACTTTTCTACGTTAAAACATTAGAATATTTAATAAAGAAATATTCTCAATAGTGTTATCTGGATTAAACAAGAAGGTGTGGCTACAATGAAGAAAGACTGGTATAAAGGGAAAGTTTTTGTGATCACTGGTGCAAGCGGGGAAATTGGGAGTGAGGTTTGCCGAATCTTCGCCCCTCTAGGACTGCGGATGTATCTGTTAGACCTTCCGAACCCGGCGTTGGATGCATTAGTTGAAGAAGTGAAAACGCTTGGAGCAGAGCATGCCGAAGCCATGCATATGGACGTTACCAACCGCGATCAGGTAGAATCCGTTATTAAATCTATTGGGGAAAAGGAACAATATATTGATATTCTGTATAATAATGCCGGAATCGGCGGTATGATTTCAATAACTAATGGGGGGACCTTTGAGGAATATCGTAAAATAATGTCCATCAATCTAGATGGTATTTGGTTGGTTCTGCAGGCTGCCGTTCCCTATATTGGCCGCCCGGTTCCTACTAAAAAACATCCTAATCGGCGTGAAGGGCAGCTTATCTTTACCTCTAGTGCAGCTGGAAAACTCGCTATTCCAAATATGGCTGCCTATAGTGCCAGTAAATTTGCGGTGGTTGGGTTAGCAGACGCACTCCGGTTAGAATATAAACTGAACGACCATAAAATCCATGTTACAACTATTTTTCCGGCTCCGGTTAAAACTAAATTTTGGGATGCTTCTCCTGAGTACCAAGAGTGGATTAAACGATATGAAGCGAAGGGGTTTCCTTTAGCGCTTCCCAAACCTACGGATGTTGCTAAAATTGTTCTGAAGGCATCTCGTGGAAATAAAAGAGAAATGTTTGTCCCACGTTATTACAGTGTCATCGGTTTGTTTAAATGGATTGCTGAAAGGGCTTTAATCGGTATTGCGAAACCGAAAGCAAAATAATTTAGCCATTTTTTTTCTTTTTGTGCATTTTATTGTGAAATTCCCCTTTGCCTATCAATTTTTCTTACAGTTTTTATTTAACGAACGACTTAAGATTTCAGATCTTTATGAGTGGAAAAAGTAAAAGTGACGTTCATCCAATTGTTGTAGAAGCGTTGGATTTAGCTCGTGTAGGGGTCGAACCAGTTGAATTTCCCGGATGGATAATTGAAGATCTGAAGCGATCTCTGGCGAAATCTTTTGGTCAACCCGATCTGATGAAGGCTGTTGTTGATCTGATCAACTTGGCTGATATCCTTAAAAAGGGAGGGTCCCCCACTGCTGCAATGAACCTTATAGAAATTGTTTGTACCGCCGCCAATGCTCTAGAAGATTTGAATAAAAAGAGAATTTAAGTTTTAATAAAAAAAGAAGGAAATTAAATATCAAATTTTGCTTTTCCGGAGGCAACTGCATCGTACATTTTTCGCCATAGTTCTCGCTCTTTTTTTGTGAAGTAGTATGCTAAAAGTGCAATTACAACATATACGACGGTACAGATAATTCCAATCAAATTAGAAATTAACTGAGATTCGGGACCAAAATAAACTTCTGAACTATCATCCATAATCAATAGCATAAAATATTCATCTACTATAAATCCGAATCCTGCACCGAACAAGACATGTTTTATTCTTCTAGGCCAAGCACCTTCAATGAAACCCAAGACTATCGCGATGCCGATAGCAATGATGCCGTAGTGAAAGTGATGAAAATGGATATCACCAAAAGAATATCCAAATAATGTCACGTCGTAAAAAATTAGAGATGTACCCGGTGAAGTTGATGTGAAGATCTTCGAACCCCATAAAGCAATTGCAAAAAAAACTGCTCCAATTAGGGGTGCTTCTCTTCGCATGACCAGTTTATCTTCTAGTGCCTCTTTTAATTCTTTCCGAACTTTTTCTTGTCCATATTTATCTTCTGAATCAGTCATGATATGGTTCTCCTTTAATTTTATTTACTCTTATTATTTGAAATTTAAAAAGTAATATCACCAATTAAAAATAAAAAGCTGCTGTAATTTAGATTAAAAGGATATTTTTTGTTGAAAGAATATTCTATCCTTTTTATAATTCTAGTTTTTTCAACTCTTTATCGCGCAATTGTCTCCGAAAGACCTTCCCTACTGCGGTTTTGGGGATAGTTTCGACGAATTCAACTTCTCGCGGCCACTTATACCCCGCCATTTCTTCTTTCGCCCAATCTATTATTTCCTGTTCCGAAATTTTTCCTTTATACTCGGGTCGTAATTTGATAAAGGCCTTGATGTTTTCTCCGATGTCATCACGGGGGACGCCGATTACTGCACATTCCAGTACGGCGGGATGATCATAGAGTGATTTTTCGACTTCAAACGGGAGAATTCGATAGCCCTTATACTTGATCATTTCCTTTGAGCGGCCTACTATATAAAAATAGCCATTTTCATCCATTTTAGCGATATCCCCGGTGCGTAACCACCCTCCATCTATTATTACTCTTGCAGTCGCTTCAGGATTTCTCCAGTACCCTTTCATCACCTGCGGACCCAGGATTAAGAGTTCCCCTGCTTCCCCTACTTTTAAAACCTTTGTAGGATCAACTGTATCCACAATTTTCGCATCTGTGTCTGAAATAGGAATTCCAATCGATTCATCAATCGTCGGACACCATTCAATGGGTTGGAGATGCGTGGCTGGACTACATTCAGTAAGCCCATATCCTTGAACAATTTTAACTCCCGCATCTTCCCACTGCTTGCCAATGCTAGGTGCTAGAGCAGCCGCGGCGCTTGTTACCAGTTCGAGTGATGATAGATCGTATTTTTTGAAATCGGGATGGTTTGCAATAAATACAAACATCGTCGGGATTCCGGAAAACACTTTTATTTTATACTTTTCAATCACCTGGAGAATATTTCCTGGATTAAACGTCATTAGAATATTCATATATCCATGTGATAGAGTATTCAGCGTCATTAAAACCCCATAAATGTGACATAGGGGGAGGACATTCAGGTTCGTCCATTTCCCTCGAATATCTAAAGCTTTTTCGATGGGATACAAGCGAGAACTTGTCTGGAAAATGGTCGCAATCATGTTAAAATGTGTGAGCATGACGCCCTTCGGAAGCCCCGTTGTTCCTCCAGTATACATCAAAAATGCAAGATCTTCCTTAATATTCATCTTTTCTAACGATGAATTGATATCTCCAGAGGAGAGTAACGAATCATAGGCTAGTGTTTCCTCCGATTCTTTGTCGCGTTTGATGACAATGATTTTTTCAATAGGGTGCTGTTTTACTACCCGTTTTACTATGCCCAATTGTCTTTGATGTGTTACCATCACTTTCACGATTTCGGCATTGCTCACAATGTGCAAAACCTCTTTCTTCTTCAACAAGGGATTAATAGGAATAAGGATTGCTCCAATTTTCATCACCGCATAGAGTGTAAAATAGTATTCGGGGCAATTCCCGGTGAAAATAGCAACCCCATCGCCTTTTTTAACTCCTAACTTCCGCAAAGCGCTCGCAAATTTATCAACATTATATTTCAACTCACGATAGGTGTATTTCTCACTTCGATCGTAGTCATAAATTGCACAAACGTTTGGGAATTCTGCCGTTGCATTGGCCAAACTGCAATATAAATTTGGTAAATGGTCGGGATATTTCAAGCCTTTTGGGATAGAATCTGGAACATTTTTTTGCCAGAGCTCATCCTTTTTTACCCATGGGCTCTTATCCTCATAAATATTCATGTCAATCTCAAAATAACATTCGTCTTCTGGATCAGCCATCTTTTTTTCACCATTCTAAATGGATTTAAAGTATTTTGAATAAGTATCTTCTCGAATCTATGTATTAATTTTATGTTTTTTTAATGGCTTTAAGGATTCACTGACTTACTTTATAGTAAGTAAAATTTTTATTACTCATTTTTTTACCGTCTCTCAAGTCTAAATAATCAAATTAAGAAATTATGATTTTAAAATTCAAAATATGATAAAAGAGGGTAAAAAGTCATGAGTTTGAAAATTTCGAGTGAATTTCGGAAAGAGCTTTCAAAATTAGGTGAAGGCTTTTCTGTAAATTATTGCTATCAATGTGGGACCTGCTCTGGTGGCTGTCCCGCTCTCCGATATACTAAGATCTATAATCCCCGAAGGATCATAGAGAATGTATTACTCGGATTTAAAGAAGAAACCTTAAAGGATCCGGTTTTATGGCTCTGCACGATGTGTCATGCCTGCTTGGAAGCATGCCCTCAGGGAGTTCAAGTTAGTGAAATTCTTGTGATTCTAAGGAACTTGGCAACAGAACTTGGTAATTTTCCTGAACATTTGAATGCTGAGGTAAGTGCTTTGATGGAATTTGGTCTTATCAATCCGGGCAGTGGTGCAATTCAGCGCAGACGAGGGCAACTAGGACTTCCTGAAGTACCACGACCAAAAGTTGAGAATATTAAAAAGGTCGCAGAAGAAACGGGCTTTATTAAAGTGACGGGTTATAAACCCAAGAAGGGTGATTAGATATGGCCGATTATGCGTTATTCCTAGGATGTAATATTCCAAACCGGCTGCCTCACCTTGAACTTGCTGCCCGCAAGGTTCTTCCAAAGCTAGACGTGAATTTAGTTGATATTCCTGAATTTGGATGCTGTCCCGAACCCATCGGCATTCAGGAGCTGAGCCGAGATTCGTGGATGGCAATGGCGGGGATTAATCTCGCGCTTGCCGAAGAGAAGGGACTCGACATCGTTGCTCTTTGCAATGGATGCTTTGAAACCTTGAAAACTGTAAATACCGAAGTAAAGCACAATGGACATAAGGTGAAAGTTAACTCGGCGCTGTCAAAGATTGGGAAGGAATATAAGGGCTCTATAAAAGTAAAACACGTTCTCCAAGTATTATACAATGATGTTGGAATTGATAAAATCAAATCTAGCGTTACAAAGGAGCTCAAAGGGATTAAAGTGGCAGTGCATTACGGGTGTCATGCTATCCGCCCCAGTGCCATTTTAGAAGTCGATGATCCCTTCCAACCAAAATCCTTGGATGAGTTAGTTAATGCTTTAGGAGCAGAGAGCATCCCCTATCTGCGAAAAATGCTCTGCTGCGGGACCGGGATTGAGGGGATCGATAAGGAAAACCAGCTGTGGATGGTCCATGATAAAGTCGCTCAAGTTGAACGTATGAACGCCGATTGTATGACAATGATGTGTCCGTTATGCTATATCCAATATGAAATGGGTCAGCTTCAGTTGAAAAAAGAACCTTACAACGCTGCGTTTAAAGTACCGGTAATGTACTACATAGAACTTCTCGGACTAGCTCTTGGAATGGATCCAAACGATCTAGGATTCAAATTGCACCGCGTAAAAGTCGATCCTGTATTAGCAAAGATTCAATGAAGGTTTTCCTAATTTCTCGCGTTTCAATTAATCCAATAAATAATCCAAATCGGAGAAAGTACCAAACAATGAGTACTGAAAAAGAACTAACTAAAACCTTTGAGGATTTAATAACCGAAGTCCACGATGCAGGTCTTTGCGGACTTTGTGGTGGGTGTGTTAGTTTTTGTACTGCAGCAAAAATAGGCGCAATAAAATTACAAGAAAATGCGCCTCCCGTCTTTGCGAATAAAGATAAATGTCTGAAGTGTGGGATTTGTTATTTAATTTGTCCACAAACTAGGATTCTTAATTCAGAATTGCATAAAAAATATGACTATAAACCACCTATAGGAAACTGGCGGGCATTCACTTCTGCCCAAGCAAATGACCCTGAAATCCGTGCTGTGGCAACAGATGGTGGTGTTGTTACTGCACTGCTGGTATATCTTTTGGATAATCATCTTATTGATGGTGCATTAGTGATAAAAACCACTGACCTCCTTATACCAGAAGCTTTCCTAGCAAGAAATAGGGATGAATTACTTGCCGCAGCCGGCTCTAGATTTGATATCCAGGCAATGACCGCACATTTAGGTAAATATACAACTTTTAGACCTGTTATTTCTGGTTTTAAACAGTTAGTAACCTCCGATCGAATGAATATTGCAATTGTTGGCGTACCTTGTCAAATTCATAGTATCCGAAAAATGCAAGACTTGAAAATTCTACCATCGCACGTAATCAAATATGTTTTCGGGCTGTTTTGTAACAAAAATTTTACATTTACGGAAGAAAATCAACGAAAAATAGAAGAAAAGTATAAATTTTCATTCAATGATATTTTGAAAATTTATATCAAAGAAGATGTCATATTCTATTTGCGCGATAAGAGGAATATTCATTTTTCAATGGATGATATTGATGAGTTTGTGCGGCCCGCATGTATCGCATGCGATGACTTTTCTAATGTCTATGCGGATATCTCATTTGGCGGGCTCGGCTCTAAAGAAAACTTCACTACAAGCGTCATTCGAACTTCTGTAGGAAGTGAGATTTATAATGACGCTTTAGTTAAGGGCTATATCAAAGAATTTGAGGTGGATAATACACCTCTATTGAAATCTAAAATGATTTCAAAAGTTAGAAATTATGCTGAATGGAAGATGAAACGAGCTAATGAGAAATTGAAACACGTTGGGAGAAATTAGAAATAAAATTAAAAGGAGAGAGAATTTATGACAGAAAATAAAAAATCTGTATTAGTTATAGGTGGAGGAATTGCCGGTATCCAAGCCTCTCTTGATCTTGGAGACATGGGACTTAAGGTCCACTTAATTGAGAAGGAACCATGTATCGGTGGAAGAATGGCACAGCTTGACAAGACTTTTCCTACAAATGATTGTGCTATTTGTATTCTTGCTCCAAAATTAGCGGATTGTGCACGGCATCCAAATATTACAATTCATTCCCTGTCTGAAGTCACTAAAGTTGATGGAGCCGCTGGAAATTTCGAAGTTTCCATCCTACAACATGCACGGTTCGTAAAGGCAGACCTCTGTATTAATTGCGGAGCTTGTGTTGAGAAATGTCCCAAGAAAGTTCCGGATTTATTTAATTCAGGTTTGCAGACTAGAAAGGCGATTTATCTATATTATTTACAAGGAGTTCCCTCAGTTATGGCTATTGATAAAGACCATTGCATCTATTTGGATCGGGAGAAATGTGGGATGTGCAAAAAGATATGCCCAAAAGACGCAATAGACTTTGAAGATCAAGATAAAGAATACAAATTAAATGTGGGTGCAATTATCGTTTCAACGGGTTTTGATCCTTATGATCCTACACCGCTTACCCGATTAGGATATGGAACTATTAAAAATGTAGTAACATCTCTTGAGTTTGAGCGGATGATTTGTGCATCAGGTCCTACCCAAGGACACCTTAAGAGACCGTCTGATGAAAAAGATCCCATTAAAATTGCATTTCTACAATGTGTAGGGTCGCGAGATATAAACAATAGTCCCTTTTGTTCATCAGTCTGCTGCATGTATACAACGAAAGAAGCAATGCTTGCCCACGAACATGATGCCAGAGTTGAATCGTTTATTTTTTATATAGATCTACGAGCGGCGGGCAAAGGGTTCCAGAAATATCTGACGAGAGGAAATGAGGAATATAAAATTGATTATATCAAAAGCGTAGTGGCTGAAATCGAAGAAGACGAAAATGGGAATCCCATTGTAATATATGAAGACATGGATTCTGGCGAGTTAAACATGAAACAAGTAGATTTAGCTGTACTAGCAACAAGTTTACTGCCGCGTAGTGATCAGGTTAAAGTGGCAGAAGCTCTAGGAACTGATTTAGACGAATTTAACTTCATTAAGACCGCACCCTTCGCTCCACTCGACACTACCCGTCCTGGTATCTTTGCGTGCGGATGTGCGCGGGGTCCTATGGATATACCAAATTCCGTCGCTGAGGCCAGCGGAGCTGCCGCTAAAGCTGCAGAAATAGTGATGAGGAGGTAAAAAAATGTCTGAAGAAATTAGAATAGGTGTATTTATTTGCCATTGTGGCTCTAATATAGGTGGTGTCATCGATTGTCCTGCTCTAACGGAATATGCAAAAGATCTACCCCATGTAGTTTTTACTCAAGACAATCTTTATACATGTTCTGAAGCCGGTCTTGCCCAAATTCAAAAAGGAATTGAAGAACACAATCTGAATCGCGTTATTGTTGCCTCTTGCTCCCCACGAACGCATGAGCCACTTTTCAGGGCTACATGTCAAGATAAAGGAGTGAATCCATACTATTTCCATTTCGTGAATATTCGAGACCAGTGCTCTTGGGTACATATGAACGAACCAGAAAAAGCCCTTGACAAAGCGAAGGATTTAGTACGAATGGGTGTTGCAAGAGCATACTACCTTGATTCACTTGATAAGCATCAAGTAGAAATCAATCCAAACGCACTTGTGATTGGTGGTGGTCTAGCCGGATTGACGGCAGCACTCAATTTAGGAAAACGGGGATTCAAAGTTAGCCTGGTGGAGCGGAAAGATAAGCTTGGAGGATTATTGAATGACCTCAATAAATTATTCCCCGCTCTCGAAGATGCCTCAACTGTTCTTGCAATTAAAGATCAGGTGACCAGTCATGCGAATATCACAGTCCATACTTCAACAATGGTCAAAGCAGTTGAAGGATATATCGGAAATTATACTATTACCATTGCACATGGTGATAAAGACGAGCAGCTTAAAGTAGGAGCGATAATCGTCGCAACAGGGGCGAATGTGCTTGAACCAACTGGATTTTACGGGTACGATGGTAAAAAAGTGATAACTCAATTGCAACTAGAAAAGATTCTGAAAGATGGCAGTCTGAAAGCAAAAAATATCGCGATGATTCAATGTGTTGGAGCTCGTAATCCAGACCGAACTTATTGTTCTGCCGTTTGTTGTATGTCCGCACTTAAAAATGCTAATTTGATTCAAAAACTGAACCCTAACGCACAAATTACCATTCTCTATCGAGATATGTTTACTCCAGGGACTGATTATGAGAAATTCTATCGTGAGAATAGAGAAAAAGGTGTTATCTTCCTGAAATATACACTTGAAAACCCACCAGTCGTAGGAGCTGACTCAGTTACCGTTTTGAACGTTTTCACTCAAAATACCATAGAAATACCCACTGACCTTGTAGTGCTCTCAACGCCACTAATCTCATATGACGATTCAAAAGAAATTGCCCAATTGCTGAAGGTGCCACGAGAGGAATATGGATTCTTTCTCGAGGCTCACGTGAAACTCAGACCTGTTGATTTTGCAACTGATGGTATTTTTGTGTGTGGTTGCGCTCACTGGCCAAAAGATGCGAGAGAGACCATTGCACAGGCATATGGCGCGGCTTCTCGTGCCTCAACGATACTAGCTCATGATACCCTCGAAATGGAGGGTGCAGTTGCAAATGTAGATGAGGATCTCTGTGTGGGTTGTGGAATCTGTATGAAATTGTGTCCCTACGATGCAATTACTGCGACCGACGAAGGACTAGCGCATGTGAGGGAAGTAGTTTGTAAGGGTTGTGGACTTTGCGGAGCAAGTTGTCCTGAACAAGCGATTACTATATTGCACTTTACTAACGAGCAAATTCTATCACAAATCAACGTAATTATGGAGGAAAAATAAGATGACATGGGAACCAAAAATACTTGGATTTTTATGCAACTGGTGTTCATATGCAGGAGCCGATCTCGCGGGAGTTAGTCGAATTCAATATCCCCCCTCCCTGAGAGTTATTCGCGTGATGTGCAGCGGACGAGTTGAACCGGTCTTCGTGATTAAAGCATTACAAACTGGTTTAGATGGTGTTATTGTAATGGGTTGCCATCTAAATGATTGCCATTACATTGATGGCAATTTTGAAGAGTTAAACAAGTATAATATGCTGAAAAAGATCTTGGAACCTATTGGAATTACAGATCGCGTTCATCTGGAATGGGTCTCTGCCTCGGAAGGTGTTCGATTCGGTGAAGTTATCTCCAAATTTACCGAACACATCAAGTCCCTCGGACCCAGTCCTTTAAGGGACAAAGATAGAAGTGAGAAATTAAATTTTGATCTAGAAGCAGCTGCTAGGGCAGTAGAAGATTTCCGCCTCCGTGCGTTAGTTGCTCGAAAACGTAAAATCACAGAGGATGTAAATGTCTATGAAACTACCATTGATACCAATTACTATGAAGATATCTTGGATGATGCACTATTGGCTGAATTCCAGCGGAATAAGGTTTACCTCACTTTACAAAAAGAGCCTCTTTCAGTGAAAGAAGTCGCAAAACGACTTGAGATCAATTCTGCGGATGTTTTAAAACATGTAATTACCCTTCGCCAACGCGGAATGGTTGCGCTTGAGAAGATTGAAGAAGTAACGCCAATATATATGGCAATAGGAGTGTGAGGTGGTACAAATGGATAAAGTAGGATCAGTTCTAGTTATTGGCGGAGGTATTGCCGGAACGCAAGCCTCCTTAGATTTAGCTGACTCAGGATTAAAGGTCTATATTGCCGAATCCAGCACCAGTATTGGCGGTGTGATGGCACAATTAGACAAGACGTTTCCAACAAACGACTGCGCGATGTGCATTGTAAGTCCTAAACTTGTCGCTGCAGGGCGGCATCATAACATCGACATTATTGCTCCCGCAACAGTTACGAAATGTACTGGGGAAGCTGGAAATTTCAACGTGACGCTACTCAAACGCTCATGCTTTATAGATTGGGATAAATGCACAGGCTGTGGAGTCTGTGGACAATACTGTCCCATTGAAGCAATCGATTTATTCAATGAAAAATTATCCAGCCTTAAAGCAACAGCGGTTAAGTATCCGCAAGCAGTTCCCCTGAAGTACGCCATTGATCAGGATAAATGTATTGGGTGCGGTGTTTGCGAAGGTGTATGTAAAGCGGATGCTATTTCCTATACTCAGCAGGATGAAGAGGTAAACTTAAATGTAGGGTCGATTGTCATTGCGGTCGGCTTTGACGAGTTTGAGCCGGAGAATTTGGTGCAATACGGTTACGGGACTTATACTAATGTAGTTACGGCTATCGAATTTGAACGGATTTTGAGTGCCAGCGGCCCATATGGTGGCTTAGTCTTACGTCCATCGGATGGTGATATTCCTGATAAACTAGCGTTTCTCCAATGTGTTGGATCACGGGATATACAACGTGGTAAGGAGTATTGTTCCTCTGTTTGCTGTATGTATACCTGTAAAGAAGCAGTGATCGCAAAAGAACATCAGAAACAAGTTCATCCAACAATCTTTTCAATGGATGTAAGGTCATATGGAAAAGATTTCGATAAATATATCGAACGTGCTAAGGATGAATATGGAATTCGTTACGTTCGACGACGAGTGGCCCAAATAGAAGAAGACCCTGTCACCAAAAACTTACTATTATATTATGAAGCTGCAGATGGAACTACGGAAATCGAAGAATTCAACATGGTCGTTCTGGCTGTAGGGTTAAATCCCCCGCACGGTTCTGCCGATCTCGCAAAGGTTCTCAATGTAAATCTTGATGAGTATGGTTACGTAAAAAATGATGCTTTCAAACCAGTTGATACGAGTATTCCTGGTATCTTCGTTTGTGGTGCTTTTAATTCACCAAAGGATATTCCCGAAACCGTCACTGAGGCGAGTGCAGCTGCAGGGCGTGTCGATGCTTTACTTTCTGAAGTCAAAGGGACACGGATTACTCCTAAGGAATTACCCCCTGAGTTAAATGTAGCCGGCGAACCACCAAGGATCGGCTGTTTCATCTGTCATTGCGGGATTAACATCGGCGGAGTGGTCGACGTTCCAGCTGTTGTTGAATATGCGAAGGATCTTCCCAATGTGGTCTTTGCCACACGGAATCTTTACACTTGTTCTGCAGATACTCAAGGACTAATTAAAGATGACATTGAAAAGCACAAACTCAACCGCGTTATTGTTGCCTCATGCACTCCACGAACACACGAGCCGATGTTTCAGGGAACAATCCGCGAAGCGGGTTTGAATCGTTATCTTTTTGAGATGTCTAATATTCGCGATCAATGTAGTTGGGTCCATATGCATGAACCTGAGAAAGCGACTGAAAAAGCAAAAGACTTAGTCCGCATGGCAGTTGCAAAGGCGAATAAAATCCAACCCTTAGAAAGGGTTCAATTAAG
>JAEOSY010000257.1 GCA_016840125.1 Candidatus Helarchaeota archaeon
CCATCTGGAGCCGCTATAGTATCTTGGTACGTTCCCGGACCGATGCTGGATGCGGTGCCGACTGACGTTGCATACAATCCCTGGCTCGTAGGAACGAGAAGAAAAAGCGTTAGTATAACCGATAAAGTACCCATCAGCACGAATTTTTTATTCGACAAATTGAGCAATTTTGTTACGCCTCTTTATTTTTATCTATTGATTGAAATAAAAATAGGTTGTTATAATTTGTAACGATTTTTTTTTTTTGTAGTGATAATTTCCCACAATCTTTATTGTTGTAGAAGGCAATAACATATTTTGATCATGACTAAGAGGTTTGTGTATTGAAAGTGGTAACTACGCATCAGGTTGATTTACATCCCCAAAACCAGATCCACAAGGAACGACTTCTGACTTCAGCTCATTGGTTGTGTATGGAACGTGCAAAATTTTACACCGATTCATTTAGGGAGACAGAGGGAGAGCACCCCTCCATTCGTGCCGTGAAAGCCCTTAGAAAGACGTTCGAAAATATGACCATTAGGATTTATCCTGAAGAGATTCTGGTCGGGAACCGTTCTTCACGTTTTATCGCACCCCCAATTGCACCAGAACGAGGGGATATGAATTATGTGCTCGAAAATGTCTTGCCTGAGCTAAAGAGGTTCGGTTATATTATATCCCCCGAACATGAAACCCTCTTATTCGATGAAATTATACCATTCTGGAAGGGAAAATCGGTCAGGGAGATCAAAGTAGGACGCCTTGATGAGGCAGGTCTGAGTTCAAAACTCAATTTTAGCTTCAAGGAAATTTTGCACAAGTTACGAGCCTTCAGTGTCAGAGAATTTTTGGAAAAAGTAATGCGTCAAGATAAACCCCCGGAACCTGAGAAGGGAGTATGGGGGAAGTTAAAAAAATTTTTTGGAATTCTAAAATTACTGGTTAAACTAGTCAATATGTTTGGGGCGATCCAAGGAGGAACGGCAGATAATATAAAAGGTAGAGGGCGCTGTATTGACACGCAAGCGCATATTGTTGCAGGTCATGCAAATGTACTCCGACAAGGGTTCAAAGAGATTAAAGAACGGGCCCTGCAACGAATGGAAGGTGTTGAGACTGAGGATCAACGTAACTTTTTACAATCGGTAGCAATTATTTGCGATGCAATGCGGGATTTCAGCCTTCGCTTTGCAAAACTAGCGCAATCAAAAGCAGAAAAAGAGAAAGACTCTGAAAGAAAAGAAGAACTGTTAGAAATTGCTCGAATTTGTGAGAAGGTTCCATGGAATCCTCCAGAGAGTTTCCATGAGGCTTTACAAGCGCATTGGTTTACGCAGAACGCTATTATAATTTCTTATGGTGCCGGGAGCGGAATTACACCCGGTCGAGTCGATCAATTCCTATTTCCCTATTATAAACAAGACATAGAATCTGGAAAAATTACTGAGGCTGAAGCGCTACGCCTCATCGAGGAGTATATTATCAAAATTAACAATAACGTGGTGATTTGGCCTAATATTTTAGGAGTAAATTTGAATCACCTTGGGTCAGACATTGAAAATATCACGCTTGGGGGCGTCACCCGAGAAGGTGAGGACGCGGTTAATGATCTGACTTATATGTTCATTGAGGGGTTGAGAAATACAAAGTTAGCCACCTCAGCTTCATTTCGGATCTCGAAAAAATCACCAAAAAAGTTTATCAGAAAAGTATCTGAGCTACATCGGGAGTTGAATGGACCTGCATTCTTCAATGATGATATTGCAGTTCCTACCCTCATGAATGATGGCTATGAGCTCAAAGCAGCCCGCGATTATTGTGTCGTGGGGTGTGTTGAACCCAATGGGAGTGGTGATACCTTCGGAGCAACAGGGGGTTCGAAAATTTACTTCCCCACCATCCTTGATCTTGTTTTCAACCGAGGAAAAACCAGCTTTTTCGGGAATTTTGACACAATCGATACGGGGGATCCTATTGACTTTAAAACGTTTGATGAGTTCATGGCAGCGTATTATAAACAGATGGAATGCATGACGGCGATGTGTGCAGAAGCGACAAACATTCGGGATGATATTTGGGCTGAATTTTACCATAATCCCTTAATTGCAGCGACTATAGATGGCTGTATTGAAGAAGCACAAGATATGACGGTTGGAAGTGCAACTTATAACTTTGGAGCAGTCGGAGCTGGCGGTTTAGCGACCGCAGTGGATTCGCTGGCAGCAATTAAGAAGTTTGTTTATGAGGATAAAAAAGTTGAAATGAAGGATATCGTGTATGCGGTGCAGCATAATTTCAAACGCAAGGAACGGTTAAGACAAATCCTCAGCAACGGTCCGAAGTTTGGAAATGACGATGACTATGTGGACTCCATTGCCGTAGAATTAGTGGATATATTTTGTACATCCGTTGCCAGCCATAAGCGCAGCCGCGGAGGACATTACAAGGGCAGCCTCATTTCATATGGACTCAACGTGTATGAGGGCGCCATGGAACCCGCAACGCCAAATGGGCGAAGAGCTGCTGAGCCCCTGTCAAATAGCATTTCCCCGAGTAATGGGGCGGAGTTGAATGGTCCAACCGCAGCTTTGAACTCAGTCGCCAAGATAGATCATACCAAAATTGGCTTTGGAAACTCGCTCAATATGAAATTTCCACTGACCTACCTTCAATCAGAGAAGGGGCTTGAGACCTTTGAAAATCTCATCTTAGGATATTTTGACCAAGGAGGTTATCATGTGCAGTTTAATGTGATCGGTGCAGAGACACTCCGGGATGCCCAAATACATCCAGAAAACTACGCAGATTTGGTTGTGCGGGTCTCAGGGTATGCCGCCTACTTCACTCGACTCGGACGGAAAATCCAAGACGATATCATCGAGCGTACTGAATTCTGTAGTTGTTAAAAAAGAGATTCTTATTATTCGACTATTTTCTTCTTAAAAACCGTATAAACGCTGGTTTTGAAAATCTTAGATTTAAAGTGAGAAGGAATCAATTTTTTGATTTTATCAATTAATTCAACTTGGATGCGGTTATGAAAAGCAATCTCCAAATCTAATGAGGGATCACATTTATGAAGGAAAATGGAAAAATCAACTTTTTTCTCGGAATTTTGAATAGCCTTAATGAGATCTGCCAGATAGTTTAATGCTAATTCGAATCGTTCGGCATCTTGGGTATCGATAACATAAATCAATCTGTCAACATCAACAAGATATTCATCCAATTTCCCGAAATAATCACTACGATATGCTTCTTGCCCCCCAAAGTCCCAAACGTTAAATTTCATATACGGATCATCGTCGATATTAATGATATCTAACCCCTGTGTAGGTTTTATTGAACAGAAATCTAAAAGATTTGCCTTTTTAGTTAAACTGAGGATAATGGACGTTTTTCCAGCGTTGTCAAGACCCATTACCATGAGTTTTGTGACATTTTTCGACAATTTTAACGCCTTCACTGTAATTTGTTTATTATCTCTAAATATTGGCTCAAAAAGATATTCACAATAATTGCTTTAACACTTTAATTATAGAAGACTCTTTTTTTAATTCATATATACTTGAGAATCCAAATGTAGATGATAAAATGAAAATTAAAAAAATGTTACAAAATATAGTGTTGATTTTTTTGATTTTATCACCATTATTCGCTTATGGAATTATTATTTCGCAATATTCTTCAAATCAAATTATTTTAAGTCAGAATAATGATATCCCTAATGGGGAGGGGATAAAGTTCGAAACAAACGAGCATGTTAGCTCGTTTGATGGGAAAATTTCAGGTATTGGAAGGGCTACAAATATCTCTTTAAGTTGTAATAATTCTGGAGTTCAAGGACAACTAATTGTGGGTGGAACTTTGGGGATTTTTGTTCCAGACCCTTGGTCGATATATTATACCAATTTAACTGTCACGGGTATTGTTCTACCTCCCCTTGTAGTTGAGGACTCTATTTCTACAAGTTATGAGGACATCAAAGGTGTTCCATATGGAATGCAGTTTAATGTGACCAAGAGCGCTAATCTAACTAACCTTTCAATTTATGTTTATGACATTCATAAAGTTAATAGATTCGATGTCTTAATCTATAATTCAACACTCCAAGCATCTCAACCTGCGCCAGATGTACTATTGTACAATGAAACTATTCAAAATTTTGATGATACGCTTGATATGTCTTGGTATAATATTACACTGGCATCATCTGTTACTTTGGATCCCTCAGAAACCTATAATAATGCCTTTTTTGTAGTTCTATATACGGAAGTGGGGCCAGGAGGAAAATTTCAATGGGGATATGAATTAGACAGTGTAGGAGGAGATAATGGGTCAGCTTATAGTTATTCAATGCCAAATTGGGTATTACAACCATGGGATTTTAATATAAAGCTGACATTTGAGGATACCTTAAAATCTGCATCCGAAATTGATTTGAGAATCAATGGGACCTTAGTTACCGATAAAAACATCAATGATGGGGAATGGATTTCTTCCGGAATTTATTCAGGAACAAATGGATCAGTAATTTTTGAATTTACCGCAAATATTTCAGTTTTATTTTCGGTAAATTGGTTCTTTTCTTACAATTCAACATTCATAAATGCAGTAAATACGAATTTTGAAGGTTTTGCAACGGATGAGATTATTTTCTGGAATGCGTCCTATGAAGCTACCTTCGTTGGAGGCGCAACTGATAATCAATTGGAATTTGACATACCTAAATGGAAAGCCATTATAAATGTATGGAAAAATCAAACTCTTCATAATCAGTGGAATTGGAGCGATACTGGATCAGCTCTGAAAGTTACAATATGGAATGCAAGCAATACTTTATGGATAATTGAATGTAATGATACAAACTATGTTGAGAATGTCTTTGCAAAACGTTCGGGTATTATCGTCTCAGATGTGAATAGTACTGATGCAATCGAGATTTATGGAAATTTTACAAAGTTCTTAGATAGCGGGGATGCTAACTTAACTTTTTTTCCCTTGCAAGCTAATTATAATGATACGATTGGAGAGTCAATTAGTCTTAATAAAACCATTAAATTTAGTCCAGCTTGGATACCAGCAAATACCTCAATTAGTTCATTTTCTGATGCAAAATTACAAGTAACATGGTTTAATGGAACGGCGGCTGGGATTAATGTGACGACATTAATAGTGCATAGCGTTCCTACAAATATAGTTTATAAAACGCATACACCAAACGTGGAGTCCGGACAATCAATCATCGCCTCTGTAGAATTTTTCAATAATTATACTGGTTTGCCCATGACAAGTCCTTCACTTTTAGTTAAAAATAGCACCGATGGTACGACCTGGCCTGCACCTTTCCAGATTTCCAACGATTATTTGAATGGAACATATGAGATCGAAATATTAACATTAGGAGTAGCGAATGGATTGCACTACTTTTCAATTAATTTATCAAAACCAATGTATCTCTCTGATGAAGTTTTCAATCTCAGTGTGGTAATTGGTGGTACAGCTTCCAATATTAGCGTCACAGCACCGAATTGTAGAGGATTAATTCCAATAAATCAATCATATGCTATAGCTAATCCAGCCCCATATCATAATGCTAGTGTTAAGGTAACGGTCCATTATTTTAGTAATGACACCCTAGAGCCCCTCAGTAACGCAATAATAACTGGGACTTGGTTAGGGGGGGGTCCAGATATAAGTTGGATTCCAGCCTTTTTTGGTTATTATAATATCACAATTGATGTAACAGGTTTTAAATCAAATACAAATCATACTTTAAAGATTTCAATTCAGCAAGCGGGCTATACTAAAGCAGACTTATACATAATAGTCGCTATTAAGAAGTTACCTACGATTATAGTACCTTTGGAAACTTCTTATTCACATTATATAGAAGAATTAGTCACGATTTTTGCAGTTTATGAAGATATCTTTAACGATGAGTCTATTTCTACAGTGTATAGTTTGAGCGGTAATTTCACAATTAAAATAGGAAATTTAATTGATAATATGAGTCTGTTATCGCCCATCTTAGGTTTATATAAGTATGATCTAGATTTAGCCAGTGTAGGTCTTTCGGAAGGAGTTACCTATAATATTACATTTTGTGCATTTTCATCAGAACATGAATTTGCATCAAAAAATGTTTCTATTTATATAATTCCGAAAGCCGAGGTTGATTTAGAGCTTCTAGGTGTCCCAAATATTGTTTTCGCAGGAGCACGTTTTAAAGTCTACGCCAATCTGACTATTCAAGGTGGGGACCCTTTAAACGACGTACCCGTTACATTTAGAGTGAGACTTGAAGATCCGGGATCCACCGAGACCCCATATATTCAAGTAACTAACGGTACTGGATTTGCGGAATTAGAAATTTTTGCTAACCCCGCATTTAGTAATATTAGCATAAGTGTTGAATATTTTGGGAATGTAAGCGTACAAAATATAACTATTTATTCAGCTAAGATCCCTATACTTACGTTAAATAGCTCCATCTCCTTAAATCCTATCTCAGGGGAAATCGTAGAAGGAGCAGTTGTAGAATTTAGTGCAAATTTACTCGTCAATGGATCGCCTTTTGCAGGGGAACTAGTTACATTTGAATTTTCATTCAATGGAGCAAGTACTCCACAGACTATTAAGACTGGAATCACCGATTCAACAGGAACTGCCACAGTCAGCTTAACAATACCTTCAGGAGTGAGTAGCATAAAGGTAACGGCGAAGTATGATGGCCCTGTCCATGTGAATGGAGATAGTTCGGATTTAGAAATGTCAGTTATTTCTCAACTCGAACAATTTTGGAGATTATCTCCCTTCTGGCTTGCTCCGATTGGAGCAGTTACTGGAGTAGCATTGGTGTATAAGTACGTGTATAAACGTCGAAAAATTCGTGTGTTGCATCAACAATGGGATAAATCAGTTGAAAAGTTCTCTGATATCTCAAATATGGATTATCTAATGATTTTAAAGGGAGAAACAGGAGTTTCGTTGTACAATTACTCATTTAAAGCAGAGGAGTTGGATTATCAATTGATGAGCGGCTTTTTAGCGGCCATTTCAACCTTCCAAAAAGAACTGGGAATTAAAGAGAAGAAGGCGCCAATTGAAACAGGAGAATGGGAGATCTCATACCAAAATTTTAATATTTATGGTATTAATCGGGAATTTGTGCAATTTGTCCTGATCTTAGAAGGTCCAATTTCTTATAATTTAAAATCAAGGTTTCTTAAATTTGCAATGGATGTTGAACGGAAATATAATCTCGAATTCATGAGATTTCGTGGAAACGTTACTGTATTCAAGCCTATTGATTCTCTTGTATTACAATATTTCGACCGCTCAATTACTTTACCCCACGTTAGTGTCGATCTTTCAACAGACCAGCGCAAGAAATTGTCGGATTTAGAACACAGGCTCTATAATTTAGGTGCACATATGACTAACGACCAAGGATATTTCTATATTCAACACTTGATTGAAAATGCAATGGATATGTTAGGTGAGGACAAGGGACATATTATTGATACAGTCTATAGTTTGGTAGCGAAAAGATGTTTCACATCTTCCAGAGCCTCGTTGCTTTTGGATTAATGAAAAAAAAGGAAATTAGGACATCAGAAGTTCGCTCAACATTTTCATGAACATCTTCTTCCCGATTAATTTTTTATTAGGGGGGACGATATTATGGATCTTTTCCAGCGTGATCGCGTTTTTGGGACAGTTGGAGGCGCAAAGTCCACATCCAATGCAAACCGCAGAATCTATCACCATCTGCCCCTCTTTGGGGTGGGAAATAGCGTCCATAGGGCATTTTTTAATACACGTTTCACATTCGACACAAGTTTCAAGATCGATTTTTGGTTTGAAATTAGATGGAATTGCGGATTTGTAACCCAGATCCTTAGCAGGCATTAGAGCACCACAATGGCAAGGGCAGCAGTTGCAAATAAACCATAAGTGTTCGCCTCCTTTGGAGTTTGATGTTAGGTGGACGAGTCCAGCCTTTTCTGTTTTCTTCAGATAATCAATGGCTTCTTCTCTTGTGGCTAAGGGTTTGGCCCAACCCATAGATACTGCACCGCGGGCACCCCTGCCTGTCATGAAACAGCCCATTTCAGCGGGAGCGCAGTCACACGGTTCGCCGTTCATTTCCCCAATTAGCCGACATTGGCAAGGGACATACGCCCAGTAGTCATTATTGTTGATTAAATCTTCGACCAGCTCGTATGGAAGAACTTTAGATTCAGAGGTTGCGGTTTCATCTATTTTAATCAGTTTCTCTTTAGTTTCAATTGGTAAAAGTGGGCGAAACATTTCAAACTCTTTATCGAACAGTCGTAGGTTTTGAGCTTCAAGCTCTCCAACATGTTTGAAAAGCCATCGAAAAATAGTACTGGCTTTTTGAAGATTCTCAGGGGTATCTGTTCGAGCCACAAAGTAAGCTTCGAAGATGCCTGGTGCGAGGGGTTCAAGTCCATAACCGTTTTTAGTTAGGCTGACGGTTTTTTTCTTTGTAGTCTTCTTTAATATTTTTTTAATTGCCCGCTTTTCCATACCAGTTTTTTCAGCCAGCTCGTTCAACGTAATCCGTTCTCCAGTTTGGGGAAAATGCGATAATATTTTTATAGTTTCTTCTTCGGGCCAGAAAACTTTCAGCAACTCAATGATCTTTACATGTTTCGGCGCATGCAAAGGTCCAATTTCGAGTTTCTGACGTACAATATCGTAATAGTCCAGATCCGATTTCAATTTAACTTTAGACATAAGGAATTCACTTCTTGTTATTAGAAATTAGAGAGGGATTATTATTTAATTTTAGCTTGATTTAAGGGAATTCAAAAAAGAGGGGTAGTTGCAAGTATAGAACTAAAAAAGAAGGAAATATTAAGAAGTTAGAAGGTCCCGGATTGTTTCCATGAACATTTTGTCACCGATCTTATTGACTTTTGGTGGGACTTTGTCATGAACTTTGTTCATAGTAAGAGCGTTCTTTTTACAGTTCGCAGCGCAGACACCGCATCCAATACAAACATCATAATTAATTACCATTTTTTCCTCGGGCGCCTCTTGATATGAAATTGCATCCATCGGACATTTTTTAGAACAAACTTTACAGAGGATACAAACTTCTGTATCTATTTGCGGTTGATAATTACTTGGTGTCAAGGTTTTAAAGCTGTGTTCCTTCGTTGGATGGACAACGCCACAGTGACAAGAGCAGCAGTTGCAGATAAACAAGAGATGTTCGCCGCCCATAGAGTTAGAAGTGCAATGAATGAGTCCTGCTTTTTCTGTTGCTTTGATATATTCAATTGCTTCTTCCTTTGTTAGGCCAGTACCAAATCCCATAGCTGCTGCTGCTTGTGCGCTGGTCCCGGTAACGAAACAGCCCATTTCAGTAGGAGCTACTTCACAAGGTTCCCCGGTCTTTTCTGCAATCATTCGGCACTGACAAGGGAGTTTGGCAAAAAATTCATTCTTATTTATCATATCTTCCACTAATTCATAAGGAAGGACTTGAGAGTGTGCATCCACTGATTCGTCAAGTTTGATTAGCGTCTCTTTGGATTCGATGGGTAGAACGGGGCGCATAAAAGACCATTTTTTATCAATCATAGATTGCCCTGCGGCTTCAAGTGTATCGATATTTTTAAATATCCAACGGAAAATTTCTGCTGCTTTCTGGAGATTTTCAGGAGAGTCTCCTTGAGAAATAAAATACGCTTCGAATATCCCGGGGGCTAAAGGCTCAAGAGTGTAATTTTTTCCAATTTGACTCAAGGTTTTCTTTTTTGTCGCCTTTTTTAAAAGTTTTCTAATTTGTTTCTTTTCCATACCCGATTTACCAGCTAATTCCTGAAGTGATATCGTCTCTCCAGCCTGTGGGAAATGAGAAAGTACTTTAACGGTTTCCTCGTCCCAAAAAATTTTTAATAATTCAAAGATCTTCTCATGCTTCGGTGCCTGCAAAGGTCCAACAGCCAGTTTTTCCCGCACTATGTCGTAATAGTCCAGTTTAAGCTTAGATTCCGTCATATAAATACCTCTTTTAATTATTTTCTACCTACAGACTATTATAAAATCTCTTTGCTATCAATTGAGATTTATTTTCGATAGACACCATATTTCTTTCCCGCGTCATCGATGGCTTGGACTTCCTCAAACCAGAACACTTTCAATAACTCAACGAGTTTTTCGTGTTTCTGACGTATTATATCATAATAATCCGTTTCCGCGTTTAATTTCTCTTCCATCATAAAGAAAGAATGGTTTAAACTCATTTAATTCCACGAAAATTTTAAGTACTTATGTACTAATGTTTTTATTGAAATGACAATTCTAAAAGGCGAAATTTCAGAACAGATAAGCCATGAGTTTCGAAAACTTGCTATGAAGCGGTTTGGTTATGAAAAGGGAGCAATCAGCAAAGCTTTAGAAGAAGCTATACTTAAGTGGGTTATGGAACAAAATGATAGAGATTCAGAAGAGGAACGGGAGCGTAGTATCAATAATGAATACTATCAAAAAGAGAAGAGACGATTGTTTAGTGAATATCCTAACAAAATAATTTCAATCTGTAATGGAACTATCGCAGAAATCGGAGAGGATTTTTCATCAGTTGAAGAAAAGACAAAGGAAAAATATCCAAATATAAAACATAGTTTGATAGTTAATACAGCCATTCAACACAAACGTAGAAGAGCTGGATTAGGTTGGCAACTGAAGAGAATAAGGAAGTAATATTCAAGTATTTATCATTCGAAAATCGCCGTGAAAACCTTCCAGTAATACGAATAAAATTGATTATTGCTGGGATAGAATATCCTGAAAAATGGTTAAATGCGATTCTTGATACAGGCTATGATGGTGGATTATTAATCCCATTTGACCAATATAGAGAAGCTAAGTTACAGTATACAGAGATTCCAATCGAGGATTGGGATATAGGAGAGTCAGTTAATGGAAGGTTGATGTTATTACAGGCAGCCTATTCAAGACGAAAGATAGAGGGTATTCAAAAATTGTTTGGAATAAGAATTGAGACTTTTCAAGGTAATGAATCTACCTTGTTAGGATTAAATGCTATTAAAAGACTTCTAGTAATACTTGATGGTCCGATGGAACTTTCAAAGATATTAGCAGAGTAAATTTAACACAATTCATTTCCGATAGACACCATATTTTTTTCCCGCGTCGATGATGGCTTGGACATTCTCGAAGGGAGCATCGGAAGCGATCTCGCAACCGGAACCAAGGATATATCCACCCCCCTCACCACAAACTTCAATCAGTTTTTTACAGTGGTCCATGATTTTTTTGGGGGTGCCTAATTTTTGAAGGGTGCTATTCACATTTCCCATTAGGCAGAATCGGTCACCTAATATTTCTTTTGCCTTAAAGATATCGGAATTCTCCAGATGGAGGATGTAGCGCCCTTTTGGGAGTTCAAGGAAATACTCAAAGAAGGGAGTCCAATCGGTATCCATATGAAAGAGATTGATATACCCCAGTTTGTTATTCACGGTGACAATTTGTTTTAGATAGGGAAGGACAAGTTCTTCAAAGACGTTGGGTGCGATAAAAGAAGCGGAGACGCGCTCTAAGCATACATAGGAGTGCTTGCTGCGGCTCTGGGATAGCTTTTTGAGGAATAAATCATTGGCAATTAACCCTTTAATCATGAAATCGCACATTTCCTGCAATTTCTCTGGATACTTATGAAGATACCGCGACCACCGATTGAACCCACAAAGATACGATAGGGTTTCTAGTGGTGTGATGATCGCTGTCAGCGTATAAAGGGGCACTTGCATCCTATTTTCCCAATAATCCATGAATTTGAGTATCTGGAGGAATTCAAGTTGCGTGCGACGGACCTTATCAATTGGAAGTGGACGCCATAATCGAGAAAAACCCTCCTCATAGATGAGATCAAATTCGGAAATATCCAGAACGGGTTTTTCAATAAATTGAAGGGAGCCTCCGACGGTATCCGGCACTTGTAACGGGCTATAAAAGCCCGAGTGTGCAGCGGGAAAAGGTTCAAAATAGGCGTACACCCGACCGATTGGGATATGTACCATATCTAAATCACCCCCGTGACGCCGATAGGTAGTTTTCACAGCATTCGCCGCAACTTTGAAATCACCAAACACATATTCCTTCGCAGTCAATCCAGCACAATTAGCATAGTAATAATCCATGAGTGGGGCAATTGGCACCCGATCGGCCTCTTTTAACTTGACTGCTGTATGGAACCGTTCCATCGAACTCATACTATCCGTCATTTTACGTCCTCCCTTCCGCACGGTCCTTCAATTTATTCATAACAGCAATAACATTGAGTTGGAAGTAACGACGTAAGATTCGATATCCTATAGTACGCCACAAGGAAATAACTTTGGAAACAAGTGGTAGCGAAAGGGAACGTAAAACAAGCCGGAAATTTCTTCGATAAAATCGTAGATCTTTAAACTTCATATTAGTATCAATTTTACCACCGCGTCCGTAAAGAAAGGTCTGTAAATTGGTCAGTGCTAATTCGTAGTTGATTTTTCCCTTTTCATTAATGATTTCAGCCATTTTATCAACCCTTTACCCTTATGTGAGAGGATCTATTTTTTTATCAATTTAATTCCACAATCAGGACAATTGTATGAACCAACAGGTGGGGGATTAAAAATAATAAGTTTCCCTTCTGCTTCCGTAACAACTCTAACTCTTCTTCAACACCCGGGGCAAGACTGATCCCGTATATAACAACTTCCTTTTTACATTTAGTACAATAATGCATATAGTTCACCTTTTATTAAACGAGTTCAATAGCAGTTCGAGGACGACCCTTCCCAATTTTCTCAGAGTAAATTTTAATTTTATGCATTTCTACCAATTTATCAAGTGTTTTATTTAAAGTTTGCCCAGAGAGTCCAGTTTGATTGCTCAGATCTTTTTTTGAAAGGGGTTGTCCTTTTCTTTTTAGAATATTAAGAATGCGACTCTCTTTAGAGGCAATTGGAGGTTTTTTAGTATCGACTTTAACTAAATTGTTATAGAGGTTTGGTAAGATGCATTGGGAAATGCAATTATAGCCGGAGAAGGCATTTAAAATAATATCATATTCCTCATTGTAGCTGATACCCACCATGTATTTCCGATCAATAATGATCTCACAATTAAAGTAGAGCTTATTATTTACCTCAATGAGTTGCGAATGGGGGATTCTCATTATTTTGGGGGAGAATTTTTCAATCTTTTTATAAGTGGTTGGAATAATTTCAAAATCGGGAACGTAAAGTTCAACATTACAGTCTCTTTCGTGATAGGTAATGGAAAGAAACTCATATAGAGTATCTATCAACCATATTGGGACGCCAATCAGAATAATCTCTTTCTCTGCCTTAGAAATATATTCCTTGATTTTTGATATGGCGAAATCTTTCTGGGTTATAAGAAAATGTGTGGGTTTAACCTGACAAACGCCTCGTGTATGTAATCTATCAAATTTTTGCTGGAGGAGTTTGAAGGATCGTTCGCTCTTCACTTCCAGCTCATGTATGTAGGCTTGTTGAAGTGCATGGAGTTTTTTGGGATTGATTGCGTTATAAATACGCGTTCGCCCGGTTTCAGCTGGAATTGAGGTCACTAAACCTTTTTCTTCTAAGATAGAAAGAATTGTGTATATTTTCGCTTGTGAAATTTCAGTAATCTTAATGAGGTCTTTTACCGATGAATCTTTCTTTTCAAATAGTTTGGAATAAACTTCAATCTCTAATGGTTTCAGTCTAAAAATAGTGCTGAGTTCTTGCATCTCAATCTCTCTTATTGTGATTAAGTTCCTATTAAAAATAGACTTTGTGACAGCATTTAAAGATATTCTACCTTTAATTATGTATTAAAATTATATGTTGTCACAAAATACTATTCATAGTAAGAATCGATAATAGGAGAAGATTATTATGACTGATACCTGTTCGCAATGCAAATTTTACAAACAGATTGATGATACCAAGGGCGACTGCTTTGGTCATGAAGTAGCCGCGCAGACGGATGCTGCGAAATGTCCAGCAAATAGTTTTCAACCAAAATAAAAGAAAAATCCAACTTCTCTCTACAACTTTTTTTCACTTCTTTAGGGTGGTAATTGTTTTTATAGACTCCTTCATTGTTAATAAAGAACTTTAGGGGATGATTTATTTGACGGAATTGAGGAAACCAAGAATTTGGGACCCCAGCGAGCCGTTGGATAAGGCTACTTATTGTTCACAGTGCAAATTCTTTGAGCCGGATTTACTTGGGCACAAAGAGGGTAATTGTTTCGGGATCAGAATCGAAGATTCAACAAATCCAATGCTCTGCCCTTTTTTCCACAATGATATAAAAATTCTAGCTGTTCTCTTATATCTAGAGAATGGGATCTCGGTGTATCATAAGGCAGTAATTGAGGATATGGAAACTCAAATGGATCCACAGTTAATTTCCTCTTTTCTTAGAGCCATAAACACGTTTGGGAAGGAACTCACACGTGAACAATTGACTCAGCTACAATTCCAACAGATGACGATTTTTGTCTGTCGCGGAAAATACATCTACGGCGCGCTTTTGGTTAAAGGCAATGTTGATGAGGACTGCAAAGACACCTTTAAAGACTTTGTTACAAGTATCGAACGAGAATTTTCAGATTATTTTGAGGGTGTCTATACCGGTATCTGCTTACCTGAAGAGGAAGTGGATATAATTGCAATGGCATCCATGCAGGATTATCTTGCCAAAAAATACTATGATGTACCTCCGGATCTAATCCAGAATTGTCATAAATTGAAATGTGTCTTCTGAATTAATTTTTCTTTTTTTTAAAATTTGTAGACTCGAAAGTTACGTCGTTAAACCGACCTTTCACGACGCTACTTTTTTTAATAAAAGATAGTTATTGCAAGTGGGATGAATATGAATAAAATCGGACCATTAATTCGAGGACAAATCTCAAAAAAAACTCTCACCCATTACTTAATCCCCTTGGGTATTGGAATATTCTATTTTTTCCTATTTCTTGCTTACCTCTTCTTTCCTTACAATGAATCATATCCCTATAATTGGACCACCTCTATGATCAGTCGGCTAGGGTGGCCTGAGGGCAATCCTGGTGGTTGGCCCTTTTTTAGTATCGCCTTTATTCTCACGGGAGTGCTAATTATTCCTCTTATTTCATATAAATATCAAAGATACTCTAAACTCAATAAGTTTGCTGCGGGATTAATTCGGATATTAATGTTGGGGTTTTCCATTAGCATGATATTGCTCGGGGCAATTCCCAACTTCGACTTACACATTTTCTTCGGCATTTCTCATCTGCTTAATGCTCTCATCCTGATTGGGGGTGGCTCTCTTATGGTTTTAATTTCTTGGATTTTAATTTCCAAGGAATATTTTAAGAATAAACAAAATGAATCCACTCTCCCTGGGAAACTTGTGATTCCTTATTTCTTCCTCTGCATATTTGGAGCGATTTGTATAGGAATGATCGTTGTCAGTTTTTCGCAGACGGATACGTCTTTTGGGCATTATATCCACGATCCAGCCACTCCGCTTCTCTTAAGTCCCCCTCTTTGGGAATGGCTTATAATGGGGTCGCTTATATTCTTAATTGTTCTACCCTGCTACTTCCTCCCCGCTGAGTAAAGAATCGATGGAATCACCAGTAAATAAAATGAGCTGAAATAAAAAAGGGAAAGTATTGGATTATCTCTGTGTAAGATATCAGGATTCAGGTTCTGTTCCTAAATCAATTTGGGTCTCTTTTGTGCGTGCTTGGTACCGATCAATAATATCCTCGATCACACATCCTACAGCAAGTAAAATATTGAGAACTGTGTAGATATTGATAGGAAAAATGATCATCAACTCAATACCATAGATCAAGAATGAATAGCCAATGGCAGACCGAAATTTCATCCCCAAAACCATCATCCAGACCAGCGCGAACATCCAGGTGGCTTTTGCAAAATAGACCCACTTTGCTATCTCAATCTCAGTTAAGGTCCCGCCTGCCTGCGCGTATTTACTGAAAATATCGCCAGTAACCCAGAAATTATACTCGAACATTATGTGAATAACGGTGTAGCAGACAAAAAATAGAAGAGTCATTGTAAATCTGCGCGGTAACACACCGAACAAAAGTGGTTCTTGCTTTTTTTCCATTCTTATCAATCCCTTGAATTGTTAAGGTCTGGTTAGAATCTTTTTTATGTAAAAATAAAAAGGTATTTTATCGACTTAAAAGCCTATTTACGGCTAATCAAAAAAAAGGGGGTTTTTTAAATTAAAAATAAAAGCCATATCCCGATGAGAAGTTCAAATACAATCGCTGCCAACCCACCGATAGATGACAGGGTTTCATAGGCTTCAAAGTTAGGTTTTACAACTTTTATCACATTAATGATACCAACGGCAATGCTGGAGGCAATTCCTATACATCCAATAAACAGGGGTACTATTATGAAGGTAACTAACACGATAGATAATGCGAGCGTACCAATGGACCAACAGATCATTGTATATCCGAATCGAGAGCTTTTTGTTTGGAGAATGCTGCGATATGAATCACTCAACGCATTTTTTTCCTCACCGCTGGCACCTGCATATTGTCTTGCTAGATCGAGAAGTCTCCAGTAGTCCTTTTCAATATAGACTTGGATCGAGCCTTCTGCTACCCGAAAGACGGTCCAAACAACTCCAAGTATTAGACTATAAGCACCAAAAGCGACAAACAACATTATCGCAAGTGTAATGACACAACCATGTTCTATAAGTGCTAATACCATGCTTATTTTAAATTTTTTTGGCTTATTACTAATTTTTGGCAGGTATTCGTCTGCGTCATAATGCTTCGGCGTTGGATCTAATATATATCCATATACTGCCATCGCAATTTGTAAAACCAAGATTAATAGATAAAGAAAACCACATACTTGTATTTTGAGAGTCAAAGTATTTCTCCAATTTATTATTTCATTCCTTTAAGCTTGAAAGTGAATATTAGTATTTCGCATGAATTTCAGTAAAAAAAGGGGATATTTGGATAATTCCTATGCAAGTATAAAGTATCTAATAAATTATATCCAATAAATTCAAGTTATTCTAACCCGTGATTCAATTTCAAGCGCCGCATTCTTAAGAAAATTCTTATTGGATATTGTAAGTTCGATGGCTTTTTGAGGACAAGCCAGAACGCATCGGCCACACGCTCGGCAAGCCATTTCATCAATCACCGCTTTTTTATCGATTAGTTCGATGGCATGCATGTAACAGACATCCTTTGTACAAGTCCCGCAACCCACACACTTGTCTGTAACCTTGACCTCAAGTCCGGGGATTTTACCATATACACTACTCCCAAGTTTGGGGGGTATGTGTTTAAACAAACCAAGACCACAACAACAAGGACAACAATTACAAATGGTGAATAGCTCGTCTGCTGGACCCACACCTAATGCGAACTTATCTGGAAACGCCCTACCAATCATATGTATCATACCAGATTCTCGTACTTGTTGGGCATAATCTAATGCTTCCTCCTTAGTTACTAATCGCCCAAACTGCGGATTAATACTGGTGACGGGCTCACCCAGGAACATACAACCTTCTGCTTTTGGATATGTCTTGCAATCATTTGAATATCTACAGAGACAGAATCGCATTATGAAATGATGACTTGCTTTCTTTATGAAGTAATCAACTAGTTCAGAGGGTAAAACATATTCTGGTTGCATTTCAATCGACTCATCTATTGAAATAACTTGATCTTTTGGCAATGTATATACCAAATCATACCTCATTGGGCTAAAATCTAGAATATAAAATGGTAAAGGGAACTTTCGCAAGGTTTTGGCAATTTTAGCCAGAAATCCAAATTTTTCAGGCCATTTTTTTAAAAACCATAATGCTTTAGCTACTTTTAACAACCATAGTGGTCTCTTCATTATAAAAACGCACCCTCATCAACTATAGAAGATTATGTTTACTCCAGAAAATCGAGTAATTTAATCATAAATATAATTATCATACTAAAGATATTGTTTCTACAATTATAGATTTATTTTTAAAAAAAACATGATCTGCAAAAGTAATCTTTTCCGACAAAAATCGGGGGCGCCGAAACATTTAAATCCCATTAAACGAAAGTATTTTTAATGTCAACTGAAATTGAAAAAGAAAGTCTCGATTTATTGTA
>JAEOSY010000258.1 GCA_016840125.1 Candidatus Helarchaeota archaeon
GAATTTCAATAAAAGAGATAAAGAGAGCAATCTCATACATCGAAAATTGGAAGCAAAGGTTTTCATAATCAATGATTTGAATGAAAAATACCCCAACTGTAAATTGCAAATATCGTTTCTAACCCAAAATTTTGCAACAATCGATACAATTGAACGCGAAGTTGACGTGCCAGAAAACACTTGTATTGAACTAGAGCCTCTTGCCTATGAATTTCCAGACGCCTTAACTGAGGCGCCCCAAATCCAAATAAAACTCTTATCAACCGAGAAACTTCTCTCGAAAAATTTCTATAATTTAGCCTATTATGATCCAATTCAATCTAGTAAAATGCCACTACTCTCCAAGAAAATGTCAGATATCTTATTCTTCGATAAATCGTCCCGTCCCATCCGTTATTTAAAAAATCTGTATTATCTCCTCCGTATGATTCCTCTGTACGTATATCTTTTTCTCAAGATCAAACTCAAATGGCGCCGTCGGAAGAAGGATGGATTTGAATATGTTGATTTAGACTTTTTAAAAGAGAAGGAATAAGAAAAAATCGTCTTATCGTTTGTTGAGAAGGTCCATTTCGTTTCAATCATGAAATTTGTCGGAAAAACGCGTCTCTTTAAAACATGATACTTATCATATCCCCTCTCTACCACCTTATATATCAGTTTTCCCTTAAATTCTTGAGCTTATTCAGTTGATTGGGTGGATTATGCACATTAAATGGGTGAAATATAAGAAGAAAAGGAGATTACTCTATTTGGATAAAATGCAAAATAAAAATCTAAATTCCGATAAAAAATCTAAATTAGGTTTTAAAATTTTTACTATAGTTGCACTTGTGCTTTTCGCGATTCCCGCAATTCTTTCTGCGTCGGTTTTGATTTCAGGTTCTTCTGTGGAACTCCATTCCTCTTTTCTTGTAATCCTAATCACATTCATCGGAATTGAAATTCTTTGGTTTTCCACTCTAATCTTAGGGTGGAAAGGAGAAAATAAAGAATCAACGCTGGATTAATAACTTGATAATTTATTAACTTCAAATTCCCACTATTTTTTATTCGATTTCTACAAATTAGAGGTATACTATTTCATGATTGTAGAGTGATGGTTATTGAAATGGTTGATAAGAAAAAAGTATTAACCCAAAATACTCGTGTAAAAGAGTGGGGTATCAAGGGTGATGAGGAATCCATTAGAAAAACGGTTGAAGAAACGACGGAATATCCTATGATGTACAAGGCCCTTGGAACGAAACCGAAAACGAGCCATCCCTTTAATTTATATACGGATATACACAATCAAGCAAAATTTTTAGAAGATACTCTATCCGCAATCCAACCTGATGTAAGTGCTTTAGCCGATGAAATGATAAAAAGGAAGATTAATAAAATTATTGGTATTGGGATGGGAACCAGCCAGTTCATCGCCTTGGCAGTAGCGCCTATCTTCTGGAAGTGGGCTGGAATCGAAGCTGTGGATATGGATTCATGTGAGGCAATCGTAAATGATCGTGTTATGGATAAAAACACTGCCTTTTTTGCTTTTTCGGGAAGTGGCACCACAACCGACACTATTAATGGTAGTAAAAAAGCCAAAGAAAAAGGTGCATTCACAATCGCGATAACTTCGGTTGCTGGGTCTCCATTAACAAATCTCACTGATACAACCCTTGTAGTTAGTGCGGAAACGTATGATACTGGCGGATCAGACACTTTTCACTATACAACCCGTCTTGCAACCACAATTTATCTTGCTCTTGAACTGGGAAAAAAGCTTAAACCTAATCAATTTGATTGGAAAAAGATCGAAGAAGAGCTATTACAAACTCCAAAACAAATGGCTACCATCTTTGATCAAGTATCAGCGCGATGTTGGAGCATTGCAAAATACCATAAAAATGTGAGATCTATAATTATCGTTGGATCTGGACCTAACTTCGGTACTGCAGAAGAAATTGGTTTAAAATACGATGAAATGGCACATATTCCAACCAATGCTATGGTGCCTACGCGCCATATTCACGGTGCATTAGGTTTAACAAATGAGAAGATCTTAACGATCATTTTAGTTCCGAAAAACGATCCTTCAATGAAGTGGCTTCACCAGATTGCAGATGCTACTGTTCTTCTTAAAAGTCCCACCGTTGGAATCGTGAGTACCTCTGAAACAGAGATTGCAGATAAGATGGATTACGTCATCAGAGTTCCAACAGATTCCCCTGAACTATTTACAATCTTATCAATTTTACCAGGGCAGTTATTAGCCTACTTCTTTGCTGTGGAGCAAGGCAATATAAATCCCGATTGTCAACGTAGTAATATACCCAAACATGCGAAAATCTGGTTAAAATTATTCCCTCCTGGAACTCACTGAGGGCTTCCCATGATGTCAGCTGAGCAATGATTTAAATATATAGCATTCAAAATGTCTTTCACAGAGGGGTATTTTGCCAAATTACCTAACGGAAGATATCAGCATATCTAAAAGTGAATTTATTCAACTGATCGTTTCATACAGTGCAATATTTTTTCCAAGTTTAGCATTTGGGAATCTATATCCATTGTTTTATATCGTAACTAATAGAATTTATAAGTTTAATATCCCACTCAATCTCAATAAAGGTTTTAGATTTAGACCCCCTTTAATTGAAGTGTGCTACATTTCCAACCCGAGAGAAATAATAGCTAAGTGAGGATTTTCCATGAAGTTAGACGTAGCAATCATTGGATTATTGAATATTGACATGATTATCCAAGGATCCGCTCCGACTAAGATTGATGAATTATTGTCATGGACTGGTGAATCCGAAATCGAATGTCTAACTGCAGGTGCGATTGGCTACTTTACTCAAAGTTTGGCAAAGTTTGGACTTAAAACGGGTGTTATCGCGACTATTGCAGATGATTCCTTTGGTCTCAGTATAAAAAAGACCTTAACTGATTTAGAGGTTGATGTATCTCGATTACGCATTCAGAAGAATACTAAATCTGCGATTGGGGTCTTCATGCTCTTGTTTGGGAGCAAGAAACGACCACTGACTTATCGATTTATGACGCATGACCTAATCCCTCAATTTACTGAGGAGGATATGGAATATATTTTCAATTCCCGCCTCCTTCACATCGGCGGATATTTACATTTCCCCCAAAAGAAGGTATTTAAAGAAATAATCCGAAATACCGTTGAACAAGGTGTTAAAATATCCATTGATACGCAATTTCCCCTTAAACCTCTCGAGAAACCCTGGTTAAAAGCTTTGCCTGATTGTTTGGATTTGGTTGATATCATGTTCATGGATGAGAATGAAGCATTTGGACTCACCAGCGCTCCAACGATTGAAGCCGCAGCAACACAATTACTAGACTTAGGTATCAATATTGTGGCAATCAAGTTGGGGGCAAAGGGCTGTTTGGTATGTAGTCAAAATAAACAAATTCGGAAACCCGCAATAGATGTTGAAAATATGGTGGATTCCATCGGAGCTGGTGACTCTTTCGATTGTGGGTTTGTTACTGGATTTCTAGAAGGATTATCACTCGAAAAAATGACCGAACTAGCATTAGAAGTGGCATCCTATAGCTTAAAAGGAGTGGGTGGATCGAGTACAATACCTTCCCGTGCTGAAATCATTTTGTGAACTTGCCATGAGAAAGATAATTATTCTAATTCTAAGAGTCAAGTTCAATGTTAGTCGAGCTAATAGATAAATTTTTTAATCCGAAATCTATTGCCATTATCGGAGCAAGTAGGAAACCATTTGGCGCAGCAAATACAATCCTCACAGGAATCTTACATAAACAATTCCCTGGTGATATCCACCTAGTTAATAACTCCGCAAAGGATGGCGAAATAGTCCATGATTTGCCACTCTCTAAAACTATATTGGACTGCCCTAAAGTCGATTTAGCCTTTGTTATCGTACCTGGTAGATATGTAAAATCCGTAATTGAAGAATGTATTGAAAAACAAATCACTAATGCTGTAATTATTTCATCGGGTTTTAAAGAATCAGTCCTTTATGATGAAAAAAAGGTTGAATTAGAGAAAGAAATCGTTACCATTGCTCGAAAGGGCGGGCTCAGGCTTATTGGACCAAATTGTAATGGGATTGTGAATGTTCCTGGATCACTTTATTCGTTCTTTGGTCCAAGGATGAGGACCAATCCCGGTGTTTGCTCGTATGTAACGCGTGGTGGGACTGCGGGCGGCTTCCTTTTAATGGGATCGGCCCAATATGGGCGTGATTTAGGCGTTAATAAACTCGTGAATATCGGAGATGCTTGCGACTTACAAATCAGTGATTTTATTCAATATTATGATCAAGACCCTCAAACCAAAGTGATTGGGGTTTATACTGAGGGAATAACTGATGGCGCTAAGTTATTAAAGGTTTTAAGAGCTGTAAAAAAGCCTGTAATCTTTTATAAATCTGGGCAAACTTCTGCGGGGTTAAAGGCTGCAATGTCGCATGTCGGCGCTATTGCCGGTACCGAAACAAATTCTATTCATCAAGGATTTATTTCACAAGCTGGCGTAATTCCTGCAAATTCTATTGAAGAAATGTTAGATCTAGCTGCA
>JAEOSY010000259.1 GCA_016840125.1 Candidatus Helarchaeota archaeon
TCCCAGTTCTTCCGCGATATGAACTGTATACCGTTCAAATAAGTCAATAACTCGCGAATTCTCCCAAGAACCTATTTTCTGAAGCCAAATTGGATTTGTCAAATGGTGTAGAGTAACCATTGGCGTAATCTCATTATTAATGAGAGTGTTTAACAAGTCTCTATAATGCTCAATTTCTTTTTTATTGAATCGCCCCTCTTGGGGTTCAATCCTACTCCATTCTATGGAAAAGCGATAACACTGATGACCGAGTGTCTTAAGCAAGAGTATATCTTCTTTATATCGATTATATTGATCACAGGCTTTACCTGAAGTCGAACCATCTGCGATATGCCCTCCTTCCTGTTCCCACGCCCACCAATGATTGTTCGTATTATTCCCCTCAACTTGATGAGCTGAGGTGGCAGACCCCCACATAAATCCCTTTGGAAAAATTATATCATCAGTCATATAATCTAAGAGAGTTAGGGTATACCATCGTTAAATTTGATTCCTTATTTTGTCGGTATTAAAAAGCGAGAAATTGAAGATAATCGAATAATTATTGATATAGATTAAATAGAAGCACGAGTTGAAAAAGCTCTAAATGCGGGAATCGATGTGATTGGTGGAGAAATATGCGTTGATTTGGTTTTACAATTAATCAAGGAAGGGAGAATTTCCGAAGAGCGAATTGATGAATCTGTCCGACGTATTTTGAAATTAAACTTTGAACTAGGGTTGTATGATAATCCATATATTGATTTAGAAAACGCTTTAGAAAAGTGCGGACATCCAGATTTTGTTAAAGCGGGAAGAGATGCAATGAGGAAATCTTTAGTATTGCTAAAAAATGAAGTTACAAATGGGAAACCTACTTTACCGCTTTCAAAATACTGTAAAGTCTATATTGAGGGTTTTAACAAAGAAGAAGTTGCTAGATATGCTCAAGTAGTTAAATCAATCAAAGATGCCGATTTTGCACTCTTAAGACTAAAAACTCCACATCGAGGTAAAATCCGAGAAATCTTTGATTTATGGTTCCATCATGGTGATTTGGATTTCTCGGAAAAGAAATTAAAACACTTTAGGAAAATTATGGCGGCATGTCCAACGATTATTGACATCTATTTGGATCGACCTGCTGTTATACCTGAATTAGATGAAAAGGCGGCTGCCATAATAGGAAATTTTAGTGCAGAACAAAGCATTGTATTGGAAGCAATTTTCGGAGAATTTAAACCGACAGGAAAATTACCATTTGAATTGCCTAGCAGCATGGAAGCAGTAAGGAATCAGTTTGAAGACGTCCCCTACGATTCAAAAGATCCCGTTTATAAATTTGGGCATGGTTTGACATACGAATAGCCATATTTTTGAGGGAGGTGCATGATAACCAAAAAAAATACTGTAGGGATCAAAATAAATACGGGTGGGTTGAAGTGGAGCTCTGTCCGAACTGCGACATGGTGATGCGGATCAGGACGCGGAAAGGGTAAACAATTTCTAGTTGATAAGAATCTTAACTCCAAGACTCGTGATCCATGTGCGTCTTAATCGTTTTTCTTATTATTTATTTGACACTTATCAAACTTTTTATCTAGTTCAAGATGATATTCACAAGCTTTTTTAGCATTAGGACCACGCCACTTCCCAATTCTTTTGCAAGTTGCTTGATCATGACGTTCTTCTCTATGTCGACATCCGGGATGGCGTCTTGCTGGGTAATCCATATATTTATTAACCCAAGACGCAGTTCGCCTCGGGATACCTCGTTTAATAGCATATTTGTCATGATCTTTTTTATTGGGTATTTTAACCACCTTACTTCTGTAATAATCTTTTATATCTAATAAAATTTTTGCCCAAACAACACCTTTGACATTCGCTTGTTTGATAAAATCCTCTATATCCTCCCGACAAAAATCAAGGATTCTTTTTAACTCATAATCAAACAATTTATCGCGGGAAATTGAAGTGGGACATCTCAGGGGTGTTTGAGGGTACGATAGAAAATTGTTCAATAAAAGAATCTTTTTTTTGTTTTATTAATAGTTCAAAATTTATTCGGTAATCACATTTACAAATTTTTCTTATTCCAAAAGATCGCCTAATTTAGATTTGATCGGAGTATCATCTGTGAAAAATTGAGAACTTACATTAGTTTCTTCCTTCAATTTTTCTTTGACCTCAAAATCCATTTTCCTAACCTACTGAAAAAGAGATATTTTTTACTACAGATAAACAAATTTATTTATATGTAATTTTTTTTTAGAATAAATATTTGTATCATTATTACAATTTATACTAATTTTGAAACAAGTTATAGGGTGTTAAAATGTCAGAACATAAATTAAAAATCAGAAAGAAAGAGATTTTGGTAGAATTTCCAGACCTAGATCTTAGCAATCGTAAAATAGAGAAAATTTCAGAAATTCAGGGATTAAATAATCTGACATTTTTGAAAAAATTGGATCTAAGCGAGATGAAATTATCTAATATATCTCGTTGGGTTATAGAATTCGACTTAAATATGTAAATCAATCTTATTTCAGACTTTCTACTCAGAAATTTTTTTCTAATCCTTAATTAGTTAACTTCTAACCAAGAGCTTCATATGGTAAATTTCTAACTAGTTAATAAACTTCTAACCAACCCCTTTGTAAACTTCTAACACTAACTCTTTGTAAACTTCTAACGAAGACCTCTACATTAGTACTTTTCTTCCCCTAAAACGCCATGTATGTTTTCAAGAAAAATTAGAAAAATTGAGTATTTTATAAGAGTGCATACATACGTAATCCCCAACTCCAAAGTACACCCGTATCACCAGAGACTAAATCCTCTACTCGGAGGATCCAGGTGCCTATACCTGAACTGCCGTTGTAAAATTTAGATAAATCGCCCTCTGGGCGATAGGTCCCGGTAAAAGGAGGGGTGCCATCCGTAATATTTATTGTGGCATCGTTATCAAATGTTGTATATGTGAAGTCGTCACCAGCGCCACCCACACCATTAAACAATAAACACGAAGATAAATAAGGACTATGTAGCTGGACATCAAGATCTTCATCATAGGTATGTGTAATGTTTAAATCTTTAACAATTAGTTTAGTCAGGATTTCATCGTATGTAGAGACTACATTTACAGTAATAACATCATCGTCTGGAATAGAGATTGGTCCTGTCCAAATAAAATCGACCATATCCACAATTCTTAGGCTTCTCCCAGTCGCCATCTCGCCCCAAGCATTCTTCGATACGACAACAAGGAAACGATTCGTTGTTGTCGAGGTATTTTCTGGAATAGGGATTGAGTTCCCCGCTCCAACTGACACTTCACCGATTTTCATACCCTTACTCGCCCCCGTGGGTGAAAGATATAACACATACGAAGTAATATCGCTCTCATTTGCTGGGGGGGTTATGGAAACTATTCCACTAATTTCATAGGGGCTCCCATCCTCATCAGAGAAATTCAAATTTTGGGGTGTATTTTTAGGTGGCACCCAAGGATTACATTCCAATAGGGTGATTGCACTTGGAATCCACCCGTCCTTGAACGCCCGTGCTTTAATTGTTGTATTGGAATTCAATAGCAGGGGTGTTGAGTACAGGAAGGTTAAATTTGTTGGTGTATTACCGTTAAGTGTATAATATATCAGCGCGCCCACGGTCGTACAATTTAGCCCGATTTGGAGCCATATACTCCCATTCTCGTCGAAATAGGAAGTTTCGCTGAAGCTGGGAGCAGATACAGTTTCCATTCCTCCAGCATTCCATACGTTACACTCAAAGGTGGTTATCTCACTTGGATTCATGCCAATCTTGAAAGCCCTTGCTTTCAGGGTAGTATTTGAATTCAGTAAAAGAGGGGTTGAATACAACATCGTTGATTGAGTTGGCTCGCTGCCATTCAAGGTATAAAAGATCTGAGCTCCCATCGTTTCACAGGATAACGCGATTTGGAGCCACATACTCCCATTGGCATCTAAGTAGGATGTCTCACTAAAACTCGGGATGGATACAGATTCAATTCCATTATCTGGTGGCGTATTTAATTGATATGCCTGCCATATAACAATGAAAGATAAGGCAAATACAATTCCAGCTATCGCCCCTACCTGGATCAGTCTTTTTAATTTTCGACGATTCTTCATTTTTTCTGGTACTTTCCCTAATTTCCCCTTCGTTGAGCTTAAGTTATTTATCATTCTGATCTCCTATTAAATTTGTTATTCCCGATAATCGGCACCCTAAGACTAATAATTGAATAAATAAGTACATGAAGTACCTCTATTTAAGTAGAATGATATCGAGCCCTTGAAGCTTTCTGCTATTGATTCGTGGGATTTAACACCTTTACGAAACCTGTCAAAGTAGGCTCGCGATTTTTTTTAGAGTGGCGGATCAGAGTACAGCGTATGTAGTCTTGGATAAAAATGCAGCAGCGATTGCTCCGCTAGCAATAATAAATAATACTCATCTTATAATTATACTCAGATTCGATAGTCTCAATTAAATATCTAATCTAAAAGATGGGGGCGGCAGATCTTCGAAGTAGCTCACAAAGGGGAGTACCATGAGGATGTATGAAAATGTACAAAAAAAAAGGGAAAGATTTAGTTCGTACGTTGTTTTTGGGTGGCGGTTAGAAGAACCACAGAGGCTAATCCAATGAGCAAAAATAGGCCTGGATACCCCGGGATATCACTGCCACAATCATTATTCTCTATAGTATTACCTATACAATCGGATGCAATCGGATAACAGAATTAATTTGTGAAATGCAAATTTAATTCGCTTTTAGATTCGATGACATCAAACCAACCATGATTAAAAGGGTAACTGGTAAAAACATAAACAATGTCTGAGCTTGAAAAAATCTCCGAATTAGATGAAAAGGCTGCTGCAATAATAGGAAATTTTAGTGCAGAACAAAGCATTGTATTGGAAGTAATTTTCGGAGAATTTAAACCTACAGGCAAATTACCATTTGAATTGCCTAGAAGCATGGAAGCAGTAAGGAATCAGTTTGAAGACGTCCCATACGATTCAAAAGATCCCGTTTACAAATTTGGGCACGGTTTGACTTATGAATAGTCATTCTTTTACGGTGTGGAAGAGTTCCGCAAATATTTTCTTTAAATTTTCGTAGCTTTTTCGGAAGATTCGATAATAATTTTGGTATTTCACGTGATTCTTAGCAATTGGCTCCGTGCGTTCTGATTCGCCGATCCAATCCTTCACTACACGTGCATCTTGGAATATTTTTAGTCCCATTCCCGCTAAAATCACATCCCCCAACGGGGCACCACCAGTTTGTGGGAGATAAATTTGGGGAATTCCCATTATATCACTGAGTATTTGCCTCCAAAGTCTACTCTTCGCACCCCCATTGACCGCTAAAATTTCATGGATCGTAATTCCAAGAGTTTTCACGATTTCAATGATGTGATTGAATGCATATCCAATACCTTCAAGCACCGCCCGATACATATGTGCTTTCGTATGGAAAGGTGTTAATCCTAAATATACCCCCCTTGCATACACATCCCAAATTGGAGTTCGCTCTCCCATCAGATAAGGCAAAAGAATTAATCCATCGGATCCCACGGAAATTTTTTCGGCTTGGGCATCTAATATTTGATAGACTGAGACTCCTTGTTTTTCTGCTTCCAATTTGTCAAGATCCGCAAATGTATCTTGGAACCATTGCACCACTCCCCCTGCATATATGCTACCTAGTGTAAGATACTTGCCTTGAACGACATGACTGGTATTTAATAACCTAACATCAAACAGGGGTGAATTTAGTGGTATTAATATGTTACCAGCTGTTCCTAACATCTCACAGGCTTCTCCTTCCTCAATCACTCCTACACCTAATGTACTACACGCAAAATCTCCGCCACCTGTAACAACGGGAGTTCCCTTCTTCAATCCCGTTTTCTTAGCAGCTTTGTCACTAATCTCTCCAATAACCTTGTGAGATTCATGTAATTCGGGGAGGATATCAATCGAAATTTGCATTGCTTCGCAAATTTCATCTGACCAACTTCTATTTTTTAAATGGTAACAGGGCGCGCACAATCCTGCTACAGAATGGTCTGTGACCACTTCGCCTGTTAAATGATAAACTACAAAGTTACTTCCGAGTAAAATTTTTTTGGTCTTTTCAAACAGTTTAGGTTCATTCAAGTAGAACCAAAGGAATTTCGGACCTCCAAAATACGGATCTATCTTATTTCCACTTATTTTAGAGCATCTTTCCTCTCCTACTTCTGTTCTCAACCATTCACACTCTACTTCACTTCTCCGATCAATCCAAAGAATAGCGGGACGAATTGGTGAGCCGTTTTGATCAATGGGCACACAATTTGGAGTCAGACCACTTATACTTATCCCTGCAACCTCAGAAACTCTAGATTTTCTTAGAAGGATCTTAATACAATTAATGCTAGCACTTAACCAATCGTTCGGATTTTCCTCTGCCCACGTTGGTTTAGGGTAATTAATCGCATAATCTTGCGTTGCAGTTGCAAGTAACTTCCCCTCATCTGAATAGAGGCATGCTTTAGTCGAAGAAGTCCCTACATCTATTCCGAGTAAAATTGAGCTGGAATTTAAACCCATTCAAATTCTTTCCGCGACAATTATTTAATGTCTATGTGTTTGGATATACTTTTAATTGATTTCTCCAAAAATTCCGCATCATGTAAGGTCAAGGTAATTGCGTTCTTGGGACATTGCGCCATGCATCGTCCACAGCCCATGCATTTATCTTCGACTATGACCGCCTTCTTATTCACCACGAAAATCCCATCATAAATGCATCCTTTTTCACATGTACCGCAGCCAACACATGCCTCCCTATCGACCTTTACTTCAGCTCCCGGCAACTTGGAATAGCGATCCCTGATCCCGTCAGCCATGTACTTAATGCCACCCGAGATGCAACAGCATGGGCAACAGTTACAGACGGTTAGCAGTTTTTCTCCAGGCGTCGCACCCAGCCATTTCTCATCCAAGACGTTACGCCCAATAAAATGAACTAACCCTGAGTCTCGACATTTTTTAACATATTCCAATGCCTCATCCACGGTAACTAATCTACCAAATTCTGGATTTATCTTTAATACTGCCTCCCCCATGAACAAGCACCCCCAATCTTGATGATAATCCTTGCATCCATTTGATGTCCTGCAAATGCAAAAATTCATGAGCCACCTATGACTTGCTTCTCGAATGAAATGATCTACTACCTGGGATGGTAACATGTTCGTCTTAGTTTCAATTGATTCCCCAATTTGAATAATTTGATCTCCAGGTATGCAAAACAAGATGTCTTCTGCCATGCGTTTTTGTAAAAAGTTTCCAATTAATGGCATCCTTGTAAGCATGAAGGTCACTTTTTTTAATGGACTATTATATGCTTTTTTCAATAACTCTACAAACCATCTTGGTCTTCCCATATGATCACCATTTTAAACAAGCAACTGGTAGATAATTTCCCTCCTTGAATTTAAGATTTAAGGTGCGATAACTGCTTTAATGATTTCCACTCCATCTATAATTTTATCTCCTGCCATTGCTTCAAATGCCTCTTGTAGTCGTTCTAAAGGGAGACGATGTGTAATCATTTTACCTACGGGATACTTCTTTAATTCAAGAATCTGTAAAGCTCTAATAAAATCATCTGGTAAGCTTGACCAAGAACCCACAACTTGCGCCATTTTGGCGCAAATATCGGTGCTAGGATTAATTTCTACACTACCAGTATCCGTAAAATGACCTAACTCACAGAATCGTCCCCCATATCGCAAATATTGAAAACCTTCTTTAAAGGCGAGAGGCACACCCGCACATTCGAATACCAGATCGACCCCCAATTTATGTCTCGTCTGTTCTTTTACCAATTTTACTCGGTCTTCAAGCCAATTTACGTTATTAATATTAATAATTAAATCTGCTCCAAATTCCTCCGCCAATTTCAATCGCTTTTCTTGCATTCCAACCATAATAATTTTACTTACCCCCGCCTCTTTCGCAACTATCATTGTAAGAAGCCCAATTGCGCCGTCTCCTTGCACGAGTGCAGTATCCCCTACAGTAACTCCCACCCGCTTCATCCCACTAACTGCTATCGATGTGGGTTCGAGTGAAACTGCGACTTCTGGTGGAAGATCGGTTTTAAGGAATCCGGTGTTTGGGATATTCATATGAACATGGGAACTGTATCCCCCCGTAAATCCGGTTTCAATGGACTGATGACCATAGGCTAATGCATTTAGGCATTTTGCGGGTTCTTGCAATACAGTACAGGCGTAACAATTACCACAGGTAACAAGCGGGATAATCACAATGCGGTCTCCCTCTTTCACGGGCTTTCCCACGTTATCAACTTCAATACCCTCTCCAAGCGTAATAATTTTTCCAACAATTTCATGGCCTAGTGGCGCAGGGAAAGGCACTATAATTCCTTTATGTCCTTGCCACATATGAATATCAGTACCACACACCCCACACATCTCGACCTTCATTAATAATGTTCCAGGATCGGGAGGATCAGGTAAAGGCATTTCTCTAATAGAAAATTTCCCACGAGCTTCTCCTAAAATGGTCGTTCTCCCTAATTTTGTCATTTAATCACCAATTATTATTAAAAATTGAATGTAATAAGTACGATTTCCCTTCTCTCTTTTCTTTTTTTCTCCTTTTCGAGTGACTTATGATTTTAAATAAACGGAAATTCTCATGTTAAGTATGAAATATAAAGACTGTCTTGTTACTGGTGGCGCCGGGTTTATTGGTTCGTATGTGGTGGAAAGGCTAGTTTCAGAGAAATGCAATGTAACAGTTATCGATGATCTTTCCGCTGGCAATAAGGAACTTTTAGAGCCATTCAAAGATAAAATTGAGTTTGTGGTTGCTGACATTCGCGATGAAGATATTCTTCAGAAGATCAGTTCAGGAAAGGATACTATTTTTCATTTTGCTGCCGATCCCAATGTTAAAACATCTGTTGAGAATCCCCAGAATAGTTACAGCGTAAATGTTCATGGAACTTTCCTGATCCTCGAAACTATGCGTCGCTTGGATATTCCTAATATCGTTTTTGCCTCATCAGGGGGTACTCTGTACGGTCAGATCGACGTTTTTCCTACACCTGAAGATATACAATTTCGTCCAATCAGTGCCTATGGTGCCACTAAAGCTGCAGCAGAAGTTTATTTATCCGCGTACGCCGCTTCTTATGGTATGAATGCTGCTTCCTTGCGCTATGCTAACATATTCGGACCCCGATCGACTCATGGAGTGATGTTCGATTTTTATCACAAGCTCAAAAAGAATTCGAAAGAACTTGAAATCCTCGGTGACGGCAAACAAGTCAAATCCTACCTCTTTATTACTGATTGCATTGATGCCTCGTTCCTAGCAGCGAAAAGCGTTAAAAAAGGATTTGATGCCTTTAATATCGGCACCGATTCGTGGACTACTGTCAATGAAATCGCTGATGTAATTTCCGATGAGCTTGGCATAAAGGATGTCAAATACTCTTATACAGGTGGGCAAGCTGGTTGGAAAGGCGACATTTTCAAAATGCTCCTTTCTATCGAAAAAATGAAGGAACTTGGCTGGGCACCAAAGGTTCCTATAGATGAGGGAATACGACGCTATGTCCGGTGGTTAAAAGAGAACTTCTAACTCATTTTCCTTTTTTTCCCCTACACGACAGCAATATAGAATCTATGAAAGCTTCAAGGATTCGGTTATACTTCTCTGGCTGTTCAATCTGGAGGTTATGACCTACATTTGGACCTATAGCGTCTAAGGTGGCATTAGAGATCAATGTGAGCATTTTTTCTGAACTAGTACCATCCACCATCGAATCTTTATCACCCGTCAAGAGAAGGGTGGGGACTGAAATATTCGCTAAATCACTCTCAATGTTATATTTATTCACAAATGCATCCATGCAAGCAATTGCCACATGATCAGGACACCGCAATCCCTCTTCAATATTTCTTTGGACAAGATCTTTATGTTTCCGGGCGAACTTACCATTAAACGCGAGTTTGGATAACACTTCTCCGAGTTTCCGGTCATATTTCACTTCCCCAGTTTTCAACTGCTCGACCATTTGGCTTAAAACGGGATTTTCCATTGTGAAGGACGTTCCACAGGGGATAAGACCCATTAGGTTGGCGGTATATTTGGGATTTATTGCATATGTCAAAACCACCATTCCCCCCATTGAGTGTCCAATTAGAACGTAATCTTCCTCTCCCAATAATTGATTTATGAAATCATATAACTCTTTTGCAAAGTCTGACATTAAATATTCTGACTTGGGTTTATCCGAATCTCCATGCCCCTTTAGATCCAGCGTAATAACACGAAACTTATCCTTAAAATACTTCACTTGATTAAACCAAATCCAATTATTGCTGGTCCAACCATGAACAAAAATGAGTGGAAATCCCTTTCCATGTTCTTCGAAATAGATTTTAACCCCGTTTACTTGAGCATAGGTCATTCTCTCACCCCTAAAGGGTTTTTTCTGATTAATCGATATCCGGAACAAAAATATCGGACGGTTCAGCTGGTTTTGCAAAGGTTTGGCTAGGCACTATCGCCAATTTTACTAGTTTACCCGCCGCTACCTTCAAGGATATAAGTGCAGAATCATAACCTGATTTCGGGGGAAGAATTCCAATTAATAACGCACTTTTCCCCGCATCTACTATAACTATCGTTCCCTTTTCGTTTTTAATAATTAATTCCTTGAGCGTTCCTTGATCAATGAAGTTGGAAGTTGATTCAGCCAAAGATAGAACCGCCGCCCCAATCCCTGCGACTACTGTTTCCATAGATACATCGATGGGTTTCTTTGTTTTTGTATCAATAGACATAATTGGCAATCCATTTTTATCTACCACTACAACGAATTGCACTTTCGTGGAAATTTTCTTTAGAATATCAAAGATTTTTGCATTCATTGATCGATCCCGCATTTTCCTGAATAATTAAAGAAAAACTTAAGATGTGTTTTAATTAGAAAGTTCCATAAATTGCTTAAAAAAGTTTCAGAAATCAAGTAAAAGCAGGAATGAACCATGACAAGTTCACGAGATATATTGACATTGTTTTTTGAACTAATTGAAGAAGATCAAGCTTTAAAAGACGAAATTGCCCCTATTAGGAGCAAGTTGAAGCGCTTGGATTTACGAAAAAGCAGTGCTAGAATCACACTCTGGAAAATTTTGGCAAAATTAAAATCAATCGACAGTTCCCAGCGTGATGCCATTGATGGCTTAATGGCAGATTTAGCAGAAAAATGGCAAAATACGCTTGGAAAGGCATTGCGTGAGAAAAAAATTAAATAAATCACCTAAATTTTTAAAATACCCCTCTTTTGAAGGTTTTATTATGGCCGTTTATGAACAAGAACTAACACGGGAACAGCAAATGATCATACGCATTTTTGAAATTCTTGAACCGTTAATGAATTCCCCCCTAAATCGAAAAGTTATGACCTTTCTCTTTCGAAATCTCAAATTAGGCAAAGTTACAAGGTTTTTAGGGGACCTTGATTTGATGATGATTGGAGGTTAAATTATGCCTTTTGGTTATATGGGGAACATTTTACGAGTGGATCTGGATACCGAAACCATCGAAACCATTTCCCTTCCAGATGAAGTTTACCGTAAATATATCGGTGGTCGTGGACTGGCAGCCAAATTTCTTTACGATGAATTACCTGTAAATCTAGACCCCCTTGATGGAAAAAATGAAGTAATTTTTATGACTGGGCCTTACACAGGTGTAGCTGCCCCTGCCTCTGCTCGTTTTGAGGTGGTAACACTCTCACCCCAGACAAGATTGTTAGGTGCAGCAAATGCCGGAGGCTTTTTTGGACCAACCCTTAAGAGAGCGGGCTTTGATGGGATTATAATTAGGGGGAAGGCGAAAAGCCCCGTCTATCTCTGGGTAACTGAGGGTGAGGGGGAACTCCGGAACGCAGAACAACTGTGGGGGCAAGATAGTTTCAAAACAGAAGATTTAATTCGAGAAGAATTGAACAATGATCGGATCAGGGTCTCCTGTATAGGTCCCGCGGGCGAAAATTTAGTTAATTATGCTGCAATAATGTGTGATCGAGGTCGCGCAGCGGCACGTTCAGGTGCAGGTCCTGTTTTAGGCTCAAAAAATTTGAAAGCTATTGCATGTTTTGGTAAACAGCAATTTGAACTCGCTCATAAAGAAAAGTTTAGAGAAGTCGCGCTTAAATTCAATAAAAGTTTCAAGAAAAATACAATTTTTCAATATTTAAAACTCTATGGCTCTGCCGGTACGTTGTCGCTCCAATTTTTAGAAGGTGATGTGCCCGTAAAGAATTGGACTCAATCGACATTTGATGGTGTAGAAAAAATTAGTGGTCATGGGATGTACAAAACAATTCTGGTGGGCGATAAGGCGTGCCAAGGATGTGTGATCTCCTGCAAGCGGAGTGTAAGGGTGGATAAAGGAAAATACAAATTAGAAGAAAACCCTGCTTCAGGTCCTGAGCTAGAAACGGTATGCTCTTTAGGTACAAATATAATGCTGGACAATATTTATGCCATAGCAAAAGCGAATGATATCTGTAATCGCCTTGGGCTTGACACAATTTCTCTGGGAAATGTTATCAGCTTTGCCATGGAATGCTATGAAAAAGGTTTAATCTCAAAAGAAGAGCTCAATGGTATTGATCTTAAATGGGGCGATCCCGATGCTGTTATCGCTTGTATTACGTTGATCGCAAATCGTGAAAAAATTGGCGATCTTTTAGCTCAAGGCACCAAGAAGGCCTCACAAAAAATAGCAGGCTCAGAACACTTCTCTGTGGATGTGAAAGGGCTTGAAATAGCAATGCATGATCCCCGCTCTAACCATCTCTTAGGAATTCATTATGCAACCACTCCCTATGGCGGACGGCATTCTTCTGCTTCAGAGGCAATTATGACCGGCATGGCGGCACTTCCCTCTCCTGATCTTGACTTTGAGGCAAAACCAAATGTCCATGTTCTCGATCGGCTTTCTCCTGTTGGTAAAGCAAAACCTATCATTACCATGCAAGACCGAGGTGCCATGTTTGACGCCGCTGGGCTCTGCACATGGATGATTGCTATGAGGGTCCCTCCCGCTCATTATCTCTCCGCCTTTCTTACCCTCATTACGGGTTGGAAAATGTCCTATCGGAAAATCTTTTTAAGGACGGGAGAGCGGATTAACAACCTAATTCAGGGATTTAACATCAAACACGGCGCAACTATGAAGGATTACACCCTTCCCTATCGGCTGCTCAAAGAACCCCATAAGGATGGTGGTTCTAAGGGACATGTGGTCCATTTGAAACCCATGCTGCTTGAATACTTCAAATTACGCCGGTGGGATTGGGAGACCGGCAAACCCACTGCTGAAAAACTTACTGAATTAGGACTAGAGAAAGTAGCAGATGATCTCTGGCACTGAATTTTTCTTTTTTTATTTAGGTTTCTGTTCGATTTTGTGCAGATAAAACGAGACAAAAATTGTTAGAATGATCTACAAAATTAATCTGCTCAGCTGATGATTTGTGGAACTAAACCGCCTAAACTTCTGCTTTCAATTTAAATCGAAGATATTGCTCAAATCTCGGTAAGCTGGCTTCTGTATAAACCGCTCCTTCATGATGAGAATAGTATTTTAAGACTTTATTCATGAAATCGACAAATTTAATTCGAATTGTGGTTTGTGGATTTCGACCGTAGAGCTCATCAAGAGTATCGTAGAGTTTATGGAATTTGTTAAAATTCCTGAAAAGATCTCCAAAACTCATAATATTATTTAAATCTGCATTACATTCAAGGAGTATAGAATGGAGATGTTTATATAAAGGAATATTAATTAGGATTGATTTATATTTCGCATCCTCATCTAATAACTCTTTACTCTTGTTCAATAAACGCGACAGAAATTGACGATACTTTATTTGCAATAATCGATCTGGGGGAAGTTTGTCATAGAATTTCACGAATTCATTAACGGTATGTGTAAAACTTACATCATCTTCTAAAAAATAATCTTTGTATGTAATCAGTAATTTAGCTTTACATTCCTGCGAAATCGGGTAATCACCGTTCAACAAGCAACGCCCACAATTGTATTAATTCACTCCTAGAGTTGTTTTAAATATAACTCGATTACAATAAAAAGATATAGGTAATTTATCCCCTAAAATTTACTGTAATTTGACTGTTTTTTCAAAAAAAAACATTAAAAATATTGTGAGCTCCTTAATTTTCTCTCATTTTTTCTCAATAATCGCTCTAGAAATATTGAAATCCTATTAAATTGTAATTAATTTTTCACAAAAATTTCTGTGAATTTTTTCGGCCTACCGTCCTATTATCTGAAATGGATTACTCATTTTTACTGCATTCCCTAACTAAACTCGAATATCTGATAAATCCTTATTACACCGTTACAAGCAATTTTGATTTGAGATACTTTTCAAATTTGGGTAAACTTTCTTCTGTATAACACCTACTCGCTTGATCCGAATAGAATTTCAATACTTTATTCATGAAATCCACAAATTTTATTCGAAGTGATGTCTGTGGGTCGCGATTATAGACTTCATCAAGGACATCGTAGAGTTTATGAAATTTGTTGAAGGTTTTGAAAAGATCTTCGAAACTCATAATTTCTTTTAAGTCCGCATCATAATCGACAAGTATCGCGTGCAAGTGTTTGTATAAAGGAATATTCGTTAAGATTGCTTTATAATCGGCAGTATCTTCCAACATTTCTTTATTTTTATATAATAAACGTGAGATAAATTGACGGTATTTTATTATTATTAGCCTTTCAGGGGGAAGCTTATCATAAAATTTTAAGAATTCATCTACCGTATGTAAAAAACTTTCCTCATCTTCTAAAAAATAATCACTATAGATATTCCGTAGTTCTTCTTTACATCCTTGGGAAAAAGAATAATCACAACTCACATGACTTCGCCCAGTAATTTCGTACTTGTATATGCCGTTAATTTTAGTTTAATTCAACCGAAATAAAAAGATAAGGGTAATAAATGGATGTTATTAAATACGATTGTCAATCGTGCTGAAAAATTAGTGAAGCTGGGGCTCAGCAAAATAGCAGAGGATCTATAGCACTGATTTTTTTCTCTCTTTTTTATTTAGGATCCTATTTGATTTTGCGCATTTTTTCAGAAGGTGTGGTGTTTAAATATGCGCATTTGAGAAAATCGACAGTAATAATTCGGGGTATGATTATGAACAAAATCGAATTACTCAGTGATAGTCGGGTATTGACTTTAGCACTAGTTATAATGGGTATTGTAATGGGTCTTTCCGTGCTTGGCACTGGAAGTGCAGATCCTTGGATCCCATGGCCTTGGCCATAATCCAAGCTCTCTTTTTCAACCCCCCTTCAAATCTCCCTTTTTTTATTTTATTCCACATAGAATAGCTCTCTCTCATTGAAAATAAAATGAATATTTACTAATTATGAGATTAAGTATAAATTATCAAACTCTGTATTTATTACAGATTTTTACAGAAGGGATTACATGTTAAAAACCAAAATTACAAAAATGCTAAACATTAAATATCCGATTATAGCAGGCACTATGATGAATATTACAACACCTGAATTCGTGGCTGCCTGTTCAAATGCAGGAGGGCTTGGCATTCTTGCCTCTGCCATATACCGTAAACCTGAAATACTTCGTGAAGCGCTTCAAGCAACGAAGGCTCTAACAGATAAACCATTTGCTGTCAATGTGAACCTCTTTCCCATGCTCATGCCGGTAAAGCAGATTGATCACATCAAAGTAATGATGGAAGAAGGAGTTAAAATTATCGAAACCTCTGGACACCAAGCGCCTGAGAAGTACGTTCCTATATTTAAAGAGAATAATGTGACTTGGATCCATAAATGTGCTGGTGTCCGCTACGCTAAAAAGGCAGCGAAGCTTGGAGCGGATGTTGTAACGGTAGTAGGCTGGGAGAATGGAGGTGCGACTGGCATGTATGATATTGGAACCTTGGTCTTAACCCCCGCAACAGTAGATGCTTTGGATATACCTGTTATTGCTGGTGGGGGTATAAGTGATGGTCGAGGTGTGGTTGCTGCCCTTTCACTTGGTGCAGAGGCTGCAATTATAGGCACGCGGATTTTAATGACTCAGGAATGCCCAATCCACGAAAATCTAAAACAATCTCTACTCAATGCTAGCATCTATGATACGACTATAATCATGAAATCAATCAGAGCGACTCACAGGGTCTGGAAAAATAAAGCTGCTGAAAACGTTCTTGAATTGGAAGCTTCAAAGAGCAATCAATCTGAAATTTTCAATGCCGCTGCTGGGTCTAAAGCTAAGCAAATGTATGATGAAGGCGATATTAATGTTGGAATCATCGCCGTTGGCCAGGGAGTGGGGATGGCGCAAGATATTCCAACCGTGAAAGAACTCTTCGATCGCATAATGAAAGAAGCAGAAGAAATCGTTCAGAACCTCCACAATTCCTAATTTTTTTTATCGGAATCGGTTAAGTTGAACGTCCCAAAGAAAATACTCCTCATTGGATTGGATTACGCGGGAAAAACCTCAATTCTCAAATTATTAAGCCATAAATACAGTTTAATGGAGGGTACCAAACCGACAGTAGGGATTGAACGTGAAATAATAAATATATTAGGAGCTGAAATAGTAATTTGGGATCTTGGAGGGCAAGAAAAATATAGAGCCGAGTATATCAACGATTTAAGAATCTTTGCAGCAACTAGCTCCTTAATTTTTGTACTAGATATACTTACTCCCGAAAGATTTGAATTGGCACTTCAATATTATACAACTATCCTAATTCTTATTGAAAGTCTTGGATTAACACCTCAAATTATCATTTGTCTTCATAAAGCCGACCCCGATCTCAAAGACGATTCCGTAATTCAAGGGAATATCCAAAAAGCAAGGGAACTTTTCAAGACAAATTCGAGGCGTTTTGAGGTTAATTTTTTCAATACCTCTATTTATGATATAAAATCCATCATACGAGCCTTCACACCAACATTTCAACAATTAATCAAAACGTTACAACCGTTCAGGAAGATCCTTCAATCTCTTGTTGAACAGCTCAAATTTGATGGCGCCATGCTTTTTAATGCCAATCTCATGCTCCTCAGTGAATTCTATAGCACTAAAGCTTGTGAGGAATTATGTTTGAATGTGGTTTATTGCAGTCTGCGTGAGATGAAGACAACCCAGTTGCCACTTAGTGAGAAAAAATTCACAGAAAATTTTGAATCGCATATAAATCTGAAGAGCAAGGAGCAAAACTTTAAAGTTTTAGAAATAAGAGTCAAAGATTGGGATTTATATTTATTACTCGTTGGCAGAGAGGACGTTGATATAAATCAAATCAACCCCTTTTTTAGTTCCATGGATTGAACCCTCGGAAAGGGCACTTAAATCAAAAGTTATTTAATTTGGAAAGCTCAATTATTTTTTTATATCTGAAACTTTTTATACAAATCAATCTAAAACTAAATTTATTTCAGATAGAGTTGATTATTTTGGTTTCAAAAAGATTTGAAATAGACGAATATAAGATAAGATTAAGCCATTCGCTAAAAGCAAACATCAAAGGCGTCCAAATTATCGCACGTGGAATCGTATCCTGCTACGGCGAGGGTCTAAGACTAATTGTCTATTTTCTAGACGATTATAGCAAAGTTCCTGAACCATACTTCGATGTCGAAAAAGACGATGGGACGCTTTTCCTTCCTTTTGAGCAGATTAGCGCCTATGTGGATCTGTTAAGGAATGAAAAACCCGTCTATGGCTATCTCAATAGCGAGGTTCCTCACTATAATAGCATCACCACATCAAAGGAACCCGTGGGCGAAGAAGAAGAAGACTAAAAGTACCCCCGCACTCTACCCTTTTTTTTTCTGATCAATTGTTTGAGCATAACAATTCTTTTAATTCAAATTTCAAAATGTAATAAAGAACTTTTCAAATAAAAAGATGTTAAAGAGCGTGAAATAATTGTCAGATAAGGAAGCAGACCTAGCTGGACCCGGTATCGGTGATTATGCTGAGTTGGAGAAGATTTTACCTAATGATTATAGCTCATTACTCACTCCAAAGGAGACCCAGATCGCTATCACTGCGGTAAAAAACCATATTGAAGAAGGGCTCTGTAAGGAGCTAAATATGATACGAGTGGAATGTCCACTGATCGTAGATGCTGAAAGCGGAATAAATGACTTCTTGGACCGCGATGGCTCCCGAACCCCTGTTCAATTTCACATTTCAAATGACTATGATAAAAATCCCATCGATGCCCAAGTCGTCCAGGCTGCAACGAAATGGAAGCGGATGGCCTTAAAACAGTTCGGAATGAAAGTGGCCGAGGGATTGTACACGGACATGCGGGCTGTGCGGAAAGATTACTTTCTGGATCATGATCATTCCTGTTATGTATCCCAATGGGACTGGGAGATCCATATCACAGAGGACCAACGTAATATAGCTTATCTAAAAGAAGTGGTTCAGAAACTCTGGAAGGTTATCAAAGGTGCAGAAACACATGTCCAGAAGATGTTCCCTCAGTTGAAGACCGATAAATACCCTGATTTACCTGATAAGCTGAAATTTATCCACGCCGAAGAAATTCTTGAAAAATTTCCAGATCTGCCACGTAAAAAGCGCGAAACCGAAATTTTACAGGAGTATCCTGCATTATTCATTATTGGGATCGGTTATCCACTCGATGACGGGTATCCCCATGAAATGAGAGCTGCAGATTACGATTGCTGGATCAACAAAGTTAAGCATAAGGATGGTAGAATAACCCATGGCATCAATGGTGATATCCTCGTTTGGAATCCTGTCACAAAGCGTCGACACGAACTCTCTTCCATGGGGATCCGCGTGAATGCCGAAACATTAAAACTACAGTTGGAAATGGCGGGACAACTTGATTTCCTGAAATATCCCTACCATCAAGGAATTATGAATAATACAATTCCCCTCAGCATCGGTGGGGGCATTGGACAGTCCCGGACCTTCATGATAATCCTCAAGAAGGCTCACCTCGGCGAAGTCGAAGCCAGTGTCTGGCCGAAAATCCTCAAGGATATGTGTGAAAAGCGGAATATTCATGTAATCGATTAGAAATAGAACCCCTCTTCACAATTTTTTTATGAAAAAACAATTTTTAGAAGCCACATTAACGCAATGCCACTTAGAAAAATCAAGACTATCCCAGTAGTTTTTTTAATACTGTATTCTTTGTTTAATTCCGGAATGAGATCCGCGGCAGCAATGTAAAAAAATCCCCCCGCTGCAAAGGCCAGGAGTAAGGGAGCTAAAGGCCCAATGGTAGAGATTAAGAAATATCCAACCAGTCCCCCAATGACCGCAATTAACGCTGTTAGGAAGTTTAAATAGAGGGCTTTTCTTTTTGAAAATCCTCCATAGACTAGCACCCCGAAATCGCCCATTTCCTGTGGTATTTCATGAACAATAACTGCAATAGTAGTGGCAATCCCCAATGGTATAGATGTCAGGAAAGCCACTGCAATGATTAAACCATCGATGAAATTATGAACCCCATCTCCGATAAGGTTTAACCACTTGAAAGCATGAAATTCACACACATGCTCTTCTTCAACATTATGACAATGATGAACAACTAATACTTTTTCGAGTATAAAGAACAGAATAAATCCGGCAATAACGGCTAAATACACGTTTAACTCCCCTAATCCCAACGCCTCCGCTTCTCCAACGCCCTCAGGTAAGAGATGGAGGAATCCACCACCCAATAGCCCCCCTGCCGAGAGCGCAACCAGAAAAATTACTATTTCATTTAAAAATTTATCATTTACTCCGATAGTGATTATCCCAATTAATGCGATCGCGCTCACAACTAGGTTCGCTAAGATGATCCATAATAATTCTTCCATCGCTACACTACCACTTAATTTTAAATATACTAAAAACAATTTCAAAGATAGAATATTTAAAATTTTGGGTGACCCCAAACTTTCATCCTTCGTTAAAAGTTAAATTTGAACAAATCAAAGCAGATATCCACGGAATGAATAAGAAATGGAAACAATTGAAACAACTCTTAAATACATGGAAAGGACTTCGCGATATCTCAAAGAATTAATTCGTCTTCAAAAATCAAATCCAAACAAAGTCTTTTCAACGAAGTTTTTCAGTAAAAAGTTCAAAGTTCATCCAAGCACCGTTACTGAGCACTTCCAGAAAATGCAACAACTCGAATTAGTCCAATATACGAAATATAAAGGCATTAAATTAACTGAATATGGCAAACAAGTAGGATTACTCTTGATGAGAAATCATCGGGTGCTTGAATTCTTTTTGAATTCCATTTTGGGACTCACTCAAGATGAAGCGTGTGAGGAAGCGGACCGCATCGATCTGTTTATTTCAAAGAAAGTTATTGACAAATTATGCACGATGTGCGAACATCCTGACATGTGCCCTTGCGGAAATGAGATTTATCATCAAGATTAAAATATCAGTAATTGTCATATATCGATATAATATGCTATGGAACTAATTCTAGTCCGTTAATACATTTAACAAGGTTGGGAAAAATAGAATATTTTTTTAATTTGGTTGGAAAAATTAACATACCTAAAGCTGTGTTTGAGGCTTAAACTATAAAATATCCGAAGCAGAGCTAGAAATTGAAAGAATTTTGCAGAAGTATAATAAGAAGTAAATATGCAAAAAAAGGAGAAATTAGGTTTTTAGTCGGGGCGGTGGGACAAAGACACGGCGATGACCGCCTTTCAAAGAGATCGCAGCTTCTGGACAGATATAAGCGCAAACGCCACAGCCTATACATTGTTCTTCCTTTACTTCAGCTTTATCATCATCATTCAGTGAAATTGCTTCTACTGGACACCTCTCCACACAAGTACCACAACCAATACATTTATCCGTATCAACTTGTGACAGATAAAATGCGGTACTGAGAAGTGGAAATGCGCCTTCCCGCCATAGCCTGAATGCATCACAGTATGCTGGATGACAGTTGCATATTGAGTTCTCCTCTTTCGTGATATCTGATTTATTATGGTACGCTTTATGAACCAATCCTGCCCGTTCGACTCGCTTCATAATTTCCATTGCGTCCTCTTTTGTCACTCGTCTTCCAAACCCTTGTTGAATAACATGCCTCGCCGACTTCCCAAAGGTGAAACACACTTCGGCATCTATACCGATATCAAACTTTTCTCCTAAAGTCTCCCGGTACTGTCTGCAGAAACAATTTCCAACTGCGATATCATCATATTTATTGATAATCTTCTCAACCGTCTGAGCTGGCAGCACCTGCTCCTCTGCACCGATCGTCTCATCTATTTGGATAGTCTTCCCTTCCTGATCCGTCCGCAGGGGAACCGTTCGGTCAAAAGTTCTTTGGTTTTCAAACGCTGGTATAATACTATCATAATTTTTCTGGACTGCTTCGCCGAGTTCAATCATTAATTTATCATATAGATCGGCGACCTTCTTAATACGGTCAAGTTCCGCACCACCTTTAGGTAACTCCTTCATAAATTCATATTCAAACGCGCCAATCATCACAATAGGCATCAAACGATATATCATAAGCCCTTTTGAGCTCGGTTGATTGAAAATAAACCCTTTCTGTGCAACATTCTTTGCCATTGCATCTATTTCTTCTTCCGTCCAGCCCTTCAATTTCTTCGATAATTGTTCCATTGTCATTGATTTTTTGATTTTAAATGCCTTGATGAATTCTATTTCCTTGTCATCATCAAAATAATACGTTAGAATCTCCATGAACGTATTCGTTAAAGGAAACGGCATCGGACCCGCTGCGATAATGGTTTGTGCTGCCTTTTTAAATTTCTTCACTAATTCCTCTTGCTCTGACATTCTCTTACATCCTAATATTTGATAGTATATGTAGATTCACTTTTGTATTTACAAATTTTTTGTCACAATCAAAACCAAAAATCATTTCCATACAGAAAGACTTTGATTAGTGATGAAATATAATGACCACAAAAAAAACAGGATAAGAATTTTAAAGCAATAAGAGCATAAACATCTGAGATATTCTTATAATTATGATTTTAATATTAATCTGTGCATCGGTGCAGTCTCTATGGCTGATCTGAAAATTTTACTCATTAATGCCCCTTTTAATTACAATAAAACCCCTGCAATCATGCCTTCAGCTTTACTCAACTTAGGAACAATTTTGAAAATATCTGGATACTCTGTCAAAATAATTGATTTTAATGCAGAGAAACAATACGGAGCTGATTTCATCCCAAATCCATTAAACGCACAGGAATTCATCCAAAAATTAAAAAGATTCGATCCCGAAATCGTAGGAATCAGTTCGTTCACTGAAAATTATAAAATAGCTATGACTATTGCTCAAATGGTTAAGACTGAGAATGAGAACATAAAAATTATGTATGGGGGATTTCATGCAACATTTCAAGCAAATGAATGTTTAAAGAATAATCCTTACATTGATCTGGTTGTATTAGGTGAAAGTGAACACCTTATTATAGAAATTATTGAAGGATTAGCCGGTAAAAAGGATCTAGATAGCATAAACAACATTGCCTTTAGAAAGAATCAGATTATAAAAGCTAAGAGCGAATTATCCATACCAAAGTTAAATGAAATCCCCCTCCCTGATCTTAGCCTGGTCAAAGATAAATTCTATCCTTCTTTTCTACTTCACCTTGAATATAGTAGAGGCTGTCCATTCCAATGCGCTTTTTGTGCCATCTCTCCCTTTTCGAAAAGAAAAGTCAGATACTATCCTATTAAAAGAGTGCTTGACCAATTGGAGTCGTATAGTGAATATTTTGATAATTTTTCCTGTACCGTCAGTGATGCAACTTTCCTCCTGCACCATAAAAAAGTAAAAATGATTTTAGATGAGGTCCGCAACAGAAAAATCGAGTTGAATGAATGGACTTTTCAAACCCGCGCGGATACAGTAAATAGAGCCATTTTAAAAGAGATAAAGAAACATCATGTGAGTTCCTTTTCACTTGGAATCGAAGATATCCATGATTCTGTATTACAAACCGTTGGAAAGGCTCAAAAATTTAGTCAAACTCAAAGGGCAATTAAAATAATGAAAGAGTTAGATTTTCGGATTATTGGGACTTTTGTTATTGGATTGCCCTCACAAACAAAACAACATATGCTAGAAAATATTGAATTTTCCAATAAATTAGATTTCGTTACATTCGCCTGTATTGTCCCTTTTCCTGGTTCTCTGATCTTCAATTCACCCGAAGCGTTCGGCTTATCTATAATCTCAACAGATTGGGAACAATACGATTTAAGGGAGTTGGTTATGGATTCGATCACATTCCCTATTGAGGAACAAAGAAAAGTTCGGGATTTAGCCTGGAAACAACGGGCAAAAATTCATCTTGAAAAAGGATTAATTAGCTATTTCGAAATATCTGAATTTAACCGCCTTCTCGAAATTGGATATGAACAATGGAATAGGGAATGGAAAACTAAGTACGCATCTGGTTGGCACTAATCTTGCGAAACACATTTAATTCAAAAAATTAAAAGATGTCTCAACAATCCAAAAAAAAGGAGACGATCAAAATTAGCTTGAGGGATATTGAGAAGAATTTGAGAGATTCTAGAGTACCTGAAAACGAAATACCCACAATTCTCAAGAATGTAGAGTTATTACAGAAAGTAGGGATCTCTTCAAAGGATTTAGATCTGGTTCTCAACAGTATAATCAAGGACAGTAATTTAAGAGGCGTTTTTTTAAAAGACTACCGCGCGGTTCTTAAGAAAGTCGGCATAGATCCCCAACCTTCCCCATAAGAATCCATTAATATACATTTTTTCCCTTTTTTTTCATTTTTATACTCACAGGTCTGTTATCACAATAATTACCAAAAACCTGTCGAAGCGTGAATTTCTCAGGTTTTCTTGACTAAAGCACTCACTTGGTCATGTAAGACATCGACGATTTCTGTGACACCCTTACCCGCAATATTCAACCCTTTATGTGGTTGAAAGATGGGCGGAACGTACTTGAAATCCTCGAAGACGGGAATGACTGCTTTGTTTTGAAAATAAGCCATATCCCGTTCTTTTTTACAATTCTTTGATTCAGTCGAGGCCTCTGTACAAATCGGAACGAAAAGATTTGCTACAACGATGTTGTCCTCCATGTAGTCAATAATATTCCCATCTGGATAGCCGTCCCAGCCTTCCCAGTATATCGCATTAACATCAGGTGATTTATTCATCAATTCGGTCGCAATATCAGGAATTCTAAGACGCTGTGAATCGGCCATTGCATAGCTTATGAAAAGATTTATCTCTTTTTTAAAAAGTTCATTCAGGAACGTTTCTACAACCCTTTCGAGGTTGGGTTTCGTTAAATTCTCATGATATTCCTTGGATTTTAGGAAATCAGTGATGGATTTAGTAATTGCGAAATTTTTCATGATTTGTTTGATTAACTCGGGTTGATTCCAGGGGTTGCCACTCAACCGCAGAGTATTCAAATTTCGGAGTTGAAGTAGCTGCTTTGGCAGCGAGGGTAATTGATTGTCATTTAAATAGAGTTTTTCCAAAGTGTGGATATCGCCAATGGTTTCTGGGAGCGCAGTTAGCTGGTTCCCACTCAGAATCAACCATTGAAGGGTCCTAAGAGTGCCAAAGGATTCCGGGATCGTTGATAGACGATTGGCGCCTAAATCTAGCATTCGGAGGGCTTTAAGTTTCCCGAAAGCGTTCGGAAGAGCAGTCAGCCGATTATGATATATATTAAAGGATTGAAGCGATTTTAAGTTTCCAAAGGACTCTGGAAGCGTCTCCAATTGATTACTATTAATCCACAATGTCTGAAGCAATTCTAACTGGTCAAAGGATTCAGGTAGTGAAGTGAGGTGATTTATTCCTAGGATTAGTGTTTGAAGGGATCTCAGTTTCACGATAGGCTCCGGAAGTGTTGTCAGTTTATTAGTATTTAAATTTAGGTTTTTGAGGGATTTCGAGGTACCAACGGTTTCTGGAAGATCCTTTAATAGATTGTTCCCTAAAGACAACTTTTCAAGCGACTTAAGATCTCCAACAGATGCGGGGAGTTCTTTTAATCCACAAGAAAAAAGACCTAGTCCAACTATCTTATCGTCCCTAATTTCTACTCCTACAACATCAAACTTTATATCCTCCGTTAACGGAAGTGTTCTCCCTATTGTTTTTTCCAAATCTTCTAAAATTTTACGTTCTTCTGGGGCTATATTCTCTCTTTTAACGCGATCATCTTGCCTTATATTACTCAATTTCTTCATCCCTTTCATTTAAATTCTGTTAAACCCAATGGTGTGAATAAAATTATTATGATAGTAAGTTTCAAATGTCTGATTTAAGAATTTTTTGAAAGATTCTTTAAGGAAAAATGAATTATTTCTTTAATAGTACAATTCATAATAAGTATTTTAGAGCGATCAGAGCATATACTTTTGTCATGTTTAATAAAGTCTTGATTTCCAAACATTCATTTTTGGCATGGGCTAATATTCCATTACCCCCACCAAATAACACCGTGTTATCACAAATTGATTGCACCTTACACTCGTTTGTATTATCATTCCTGAAAAACCGAGCATCGGAGGTAGCGGGCATCATAAGTTTGTGGGTGGATTTTCCCCACACTTCTACGTGGGCTTCTTTTATGATTTGGATCAGCGACGTATGCGAATTTTTCATCGCAGACGCAGATTGATTTGATTTTATCTCTAATAAAACATTCCCTCTTGAATCCTCTTCAGATTCTTTCAGCTTGAAGTCAGGTCCCAAGTCCGAAATAACTTGTTTAATTTTATCGATTAACGTATTAGAGTTATGGTATGGCGTAAGGCGAAAATCAATAAGCGCTGAACACTTTTCAGGGATAACATTTTCTTTCTCCCCAGCTTGAATGATAGTTTCAGCATGGGTTAAATCCAGTAAGGCTTGAAATAACCCCTGGATCATTTCTTGTTCATTAAAAATCCTCTCAAATTGTTCCTTACCAAATGCCGCGCTAGCCATTTCCTTTAAATCCTCTAAAGAATATTCCATTTCAACCTCATACGCTAAATTTTGGTTAATAGCCTGAATGATCTGCAGCATCTTTAAAATCGGATTGACTCCAACGATGGGAACTGACGCATGGGCCGACTTTCCCCAAACTGTAATTTGTAACCAGAAAATCCCTTTTTCCCCAATCATTATCACGATCGGAAAGCCTGGATAGCTTGTCGGTTCCCCAATGATCGTCGCATCAGCTTTCATCAGCTGTGTATGGTTTTCAATGCACCACTTCGTGCCAAAGTCCCCACCTGCTTCTTCATCAGCAACAAAATTTAAGATGAGTGACCCTTTCAATGGAATATTTAACCGTTTCAGGACAATTGCAGCCATCACCATTGCCGTAATATTCCCCTTGCAATCTACAGCTCCCCTCCCCCAAATTTTCCCCCGTTTTTTTACTCCACCAAAAGGATCTACCTTCCACCTCTCTCCCTTTGGAATGGGAACCACGTCAAGATGACCATTGTATAGCAATCTAGGTGATTTTAAAGTCCCCTCTAAAGTCGCAATAATGTTTCCACGATTATTTGTGTAATCCTGCATATTAATAATAATGTTATTTTCTTGTAACTTTGAGGCTATTAACTTAGCAGCTTCTTTCTCGTTGCCTGGTGGGTTTATCGACTTCTTTTGTATCAAAGACTGACATAATTCGATTATTTCTCCATTCATTTCTTCAACTTTGCTATTAACTGAATTGTAAAACGAATTTTCACTCAATTGTAAATATCTCCATAAACTATCAGTCAGATTGGTTGGAATCCAAGTTTCGAGGGTTGGTAACTCTAAACTTGAATACTTAATTTTTTGTCTTAAAATTATAGGATGAGTTTGTTCTATTATTTATATATCTCCGTCTATAAATTACTAATACAACAAAATTCAATAGGTTGTTGATATTTCAGCTCGGTTTATCGCGGGGCACTTGCAGGGGGACATCTCAGGGGGGTTCGAGGATGTTGAAATACTGGAGAAGAAATTACAGGAAGATAGTCAAGCATGTCCAAAGCAACACCAGAAAAAGGCTCATAAATTGACGAGGTGGTTGGTTCAAATAAGTGATATATTAAAAAAGTTAAACCCCATTAAAACCGAGATACTTCCCAAAATTGAACAAACCTTCCAGTACCAGTTCCAATCGGCGGATTTGGTGAAGATCCTCTTCTTCCAATCAAGTATTCAGAAGGTGTTTACGGATTTAGAAAATTATTTCGTGCAATCGCGGGTACGAAACTTGGCGGATTTTGAAACCCTCTGTCATCTCCCCGGCTGTAAACGGGGCGTGTCCACCAACACCTGCCTAAAATTCTCAATTATTAAAGTCTTTTGTACTGTTTGGTGAAATAGATTTCAAGAATCCGCGGAATTTTTAAATAGTTTATAAACGAATCTTTTTGTATTGTTCTCAACTGAGGGAATCCCTATCTAATTCGTATTTTTAGGTTTAGGGTGAGCTGATTGGAATTGCCAAATGAAGTAACAGTAGGTAATAAGAAACATAAGGCTAAGTAGAAGTACAATGAGGGGCTTAAACTTGACTTACATGGACAAAATATTAAAAAAATTAGTGATATTAAAGAACTCAAGGACCTTAAATCGCTTGAGGTTTTAAATCTTAGCGGTAACGAAATTTCAATCATTGAGGGATTGGACGAGTTATCGAACCTCTGAAAACTCGATTTAAGTAATAATGAAATAAGGGATTTCACTGGATTACAGAATTTACAGAAGCTTCAAGAATTGAATTTAAGTAAGAATCAACTCTCAGGTACCCTCACGTTAACAAATGATGCACACGCTCCCTTGAAACTCCTCTCAAAATTAGATTTGAGTCATAATAAGATAAAGGAAATTAAAAATATTAAGTATTTAGAAGGATTAAAAGAGATAGATTTAAGATATCATGTGAAAAATGGCTCTTCGGATCCACCAAGCGTCTCTGGTCTGGACGAGCTGCCCCATCTTGAGACATTTAAGGTAGATACAAGAATTCGTCGGAATTTGGTTCTCCATGACTGGATCTTAGGTTGGTTAAAAGGGAAGATAAGACCATCGCTAGCGTACTCCATCCTTTTCCTAATCTTTTTTGCACCAACTGCCCTTTGCTATTTCATCTGGGGATTTGGGGCTACTGAGATAACGCTTGGTGAAGTATGTATCGTATTATTTATCTCCATCTTTCCTGTCTCCGCTTGTTTATGGTTGGAACACGATTACTGGGGGTACTGGCATAAGATCCGGGTTCGGGTGGAAATTGATGAACCCGAGTTTCTGAGGATTCGACAACATTTTGATGATTGGATCTATGGCCCATTAAAGATCGGAATTTTTAGTATAGTTTATATTATTTATCAAGTAATCGCGTTGCTTGTCATTTATACTAATCCAGCTCTCAATACACTCTTTTGTTGTATGTTCCACTTGATCTATATGGGGTTGGTTTGGTACTTTACAGTTAATGCTATCTGTGATTTCATACAAATCTTGGCGATGGTTCGAATATTACACCGAGCACACCTCAAGATTGCCCCAATGCACTCGGACCAATGCGATGGGTTTGCAGGAGGTATTGGCGGGATTTCCACCCATTCCGCCTTGATAGCTTCTGAGTTTAGTTTTATCATGCCATTATTTATTCAACTCCAAATGAAAGTTAATTCTATATTGGTTTTCGTTCCTTCCGTTATCCTTATTGCAGGGACTGCTATTTTGATCATTCTAGCAAATGTGCTTCCGATTTGGTTTTGGCAAAAAATTATAAGCAGGGCTAAAGACGATGAAGTTCACACACGCGCAGCGCAAATTGAGTTGGATTATCGAGAGTTTTTAAGATGCCCAAAAGCAAATGATTTCCAACGGATTTCACTCCAGTGGAGAGTGTTCGATCAGTATAATCAAATAAAGACCTTTCCCCTCTCCTATCAAGTTTTAGGAAAAATTATAATCGTATTGCTAATTCCAATCTTCACTGTGGTCCTGAGTACAATAATAATACTTCTTCTCATGACTTAAAATGTTTTTAATATTTTTATGAAGTATATTAGAATAATACTTAAAGGAAAATCTAAACACGTTCTTTCTTTAAATCTTCTTTAAGATAATGTCGTCATTCTCCCCTTGGACAAGTTCAAACTCGTCCCCCTTCTTAAACCCTAAAAAATCCGCCACCTGCTTTGGAAAGGTGATATAGTACGAGATATATTCCTTCCCCTCTCGTTCAACCCGCCGGGTTGAACACTTTTAACGAAATAGTAAACAATTAACGAAATCTTTGTCAACTTTTAACGAAGAGGTCTATCTTTTTTAGAAACTTCTAACAAAAGTTGTAAAATTTTAATTTAGGAGTTTGAAACTCGCTATAAAGTTTTTAAAATAAACTGGAATCAGAAATTTAATTCCATGGTCCGATTTGGAAATTTTGAAGTTTATTCTTACTTATTGGAAGTTCTTAGCTAACCGAACGCATTTAGTTTAGGTTGTAAATTTAACTTTGGCAGCCCCAGCGAATTTCTTAGTTTAAATCATTTAGACTCATTAATGTTTGAAATGATTAAGAGCTTTCTCAAATATCTTTATTCCAACCTCCACAATAGCAAAGAGTTCTAATGCTTCCTTAACCCACTCGGATATTGTTTCAAAACCTGTTAGGCCCTTCAGTTCCGATTCTCGCTTTATCATTTCTTGATGTACTTGTTCAATTTTTTTCTTCAATTCCCTTATCAACTTGAATCTTTGATATTGTTTTTGGTAATTCGAATAGCCGATGGATGGTATAACATAAAATCTCTTGCGTACGCCCTTCACTTTGTCCAGTTCTATGTAATTTTTCTCTTTTAAATAATTTATCCCTTCTGAGATAATGCCTGAGGACATGCCAGATAATTTTTGTAATTCAGATTGGGTCAGTCTCTTACGAATTAGGAGATAAGAGAAAATAGGTAAATATTTTACCTCATCTATCATAAAGAGAGGATTATCCTGAAGGAAATCAACTATTCCTTTCTCTATTTTCCTAATACCATTCTTTTTATGTTTTTCAACCATTTCCCTCGTGATCTTCAATTCGGGTTTAGTTTTAAAATCGAATTTACCTGAAAGAAAGTTTTTCATTAAATTATTATGAAATATTAAGAAATCTCGCATCTCCTTCAATCTTTCAACTAAAATTGCACGAACTTCGATATGGTTTGGTTCTGGATTAATTTCTATTAAAGCTTGTATTCTTTCTTCGACATATTGGATCCAGCTTTGAATTGTCTCTAAACCCATCTCAAGTCCTGTGGCCATTAAAGCTTCAATATTTCGCTCTTTCAGCATGTATTTGAAAGAACCTCTTTTTTCGGGGTTTTTATTTTTTACTACAACTCCATATCCTTCATATAAATTAAGAAAATTTGAGATACTTCCCTTTGATATCTTTTTTTTGCGGAAAATGGCTGATAATTCTTGGATTTCCTTTTGAGTCAAACTCGGATGACAAATGAAATATGCTAAGATATGCGATTCTATATCCGATTTTCTTTTGTTTTTACCCGTTAATACTATGAAATCAATTATCGCTTTCTCAAAATGTCTGATCTCTTCGGGATATATGTGTTTTTTCGACATTTTCTATTTATTAAAATAGACTTCCGAATATATAAATTTTCACATTTCATGAACTTTCATAAAAAGTGAAAAGCCTTAAATACTAGAAGTTCTCTATCTTTAACTAGGATTTCACTGTCTGTGAAAATTCACAACTAATGAAAGATGCTAAAAAATGATATTGGTAGATGATAAAGAACCCCAATCAACCAATCACATCTATAAAAAGGAATTAAATCAAAGAGAACGCGTGCACGCTAAAGTCCCGCAATCAAACATATCTATAATTGCTACAATTCTTGGAAAGGTTTCTCCCGACAAATTAAAAGATGTAATTAAAAAAATGCAAAAACGCCATCCGATCTTGAACGCTCATTTAGAGTCTAATGGACGTGAACTGTGGTTAATAGCAAAAAAAACCTTGGAAATCCCCGTTAAGGTTATACCGCGTAAAAACGATGATCAATGGAAAGAGATTATATTAAAGGAGCACAAGATTCCGTTTGAAATGGAAAGCGGTCCCCTTATCCGCTTTGTCTTAATCCACTCTGATGAGATCTCAGATCTAATCATATTCTGCCAACATACAATATGCGATGGCATGTCCCTAGCCTACTTAGCTCGCGATATTATGATTTATTTAGGATATTCTTTTCAAGGAGTGGAGCTATTACCCCCAGCTCCAGTAATAGATGAGAATAACATACCATCTAACCTTAAACCAAAATTCGCAATAAGATTGCTTGGAGGTATTATTAGAAAGAAGTGGGAAAAAAACGAAGTCCTGTTTAATTACGATGACTTCCGTGAATTACACGGTCCTTTCTGGGCAAAATATGATTATAAAGTGGAATTGTATGAACTTTCGAGGGAAAATACCGCTGCCCTTATAGCCGCGTGCCGAAAGCATGGTTTAACCGTTACCTCCGTTTTAATTGCAGCTTTTGCAATTGCGCAAAATCAAATAAATCCTAACTCGCCAAAATATCTAAGAAAATTCGGTTTGGCAGTCAATTTAAGAAAAATGCTGGTCAATCCTATTAGTGAACAATTTGGCTTTTTCGCAGGGGGCCTACAAGTTGACTATAAATATTCAAAAAAGGATACCCTCTGGACTACCGCTCAAAAACTCCATAAAAAAGCCAATCCCGACAACGCAAGAAAACAAGCGTTAATATCTACCTTAACTAATTTTCGATTACCTTCAACTCTTATGGATGCGCAATTCTTTGCCGCTTTTGGTCATTTAATCCCTCCAGGCTCACCAAGTTATAAAAAAATGCAAGCGTTCGTTAATGATCCCAAGAATCTCGCCGTTAAAATGGTTAAGAAACGAGTTTCTAAAGGACTCGTTATAGCTCAAATCATGACAAACCTTGGGAAAATGGATTTTCCTGAAAAATACGGTGACTTAACCTTACAAAATCTTATTTTTATGCCATCCTGCTCCCCCTATACCGAACTCGTGCTTGGAATTATAACTCATAGCGGAACTCTCTCAATAACTCTCAATCACATGGAAAGCACCATTAGCACAGAAAAAATTTTACAAATCAAAGCGCTAGCAAACGAACTCATAATGAACGCAATCAACAAATAGTTCAACTTCCGCATTATTTTCTCCTTTTTTTTCCTCTTCGTAGGATGATGTGGCGCATATTTAGCAACCTAATAATTTCTTTAAAAAAGAAAGAGTTTATTAAATTCTGAGATGTATTCCAATAATATTGCCCAATTAAATTTCTTAAATACGGTAAGTAACGTCTTTCCTATTTACCTTACTCCCAAAATAGATGAGATTTTTAAAAAAAAAGCAAAAAGTTTCTGTTCTACTAAATAAATTAACGAAAATTTTTCAAGAGGGAATAGTAGGTAAGAAATCGGACTTCCACTATTTTTCAGCTTTATAAGTTAGAACCAAAAGAGATTGACGCAATGTTGAGTATTTAAGATTCTAATGTGCTCGTAAACTTCTTACAAAATTCTTTTGTAAACTTCTAACGAAGCCCTCTACCTTTTGTAAACTTCTTTCTAGAAAATTCTTTACGAGGTTCGTAAACTCTTTTCCAAGTCCGTAAACTCTTTTCGAAAATTATTTGCAAGATTGGTCGACTTCCCGCGTTTTTAATAATCAGAACAAAGGTTCGCTGGAACCTGTGAAGGAAAGGAGTTATTTTTCATTCTCGAATTTGAATTGGAA
>JAEOSY010000260.1 GCA_016840125.1 Candidatus Helarchaeota archaeon
ATACTAAATTATAGTCTGATGCGCGGAAAATTACGGAGCTTCGATCGCGCCTAAAGAATTTGCAGATTAGCCAGGACGAATATACACTTTTTTGAGCCTTAATTTATTTTGGACTACGTGCCTTAGGTTGAAATTTGGGAGGGCTGAAAATTTGTTAGCTGTGATTACGCAATGTGAAATTTTGGGATTTTGTAGATTGGGTTAATCAAGCTGAAATTTATCTGAATCAAAACTTGGGATATCAAGGCAGAAAACCAAATATCAGTCGATAGTGATTCATTGAAAATAACACAACTTTTGCAATTTTGCAGATACGATCTGTATATCACAAAACAAAAATCCCACCTCCCAATTAGAAATGGGGTCTTAATTTTAGTGCATGGTAACCTCCATCGGGTTATCCGTCGGCTTTATTCGATATTTGCTACATCCAAATGATGCGTATCTTCTAATATCAGGTTTGGCGATAATGGGTCAGATAAAATTGACCTTATATAAGACTATAAGCGTTGCCTGATTTTTCCAGCGAATCTGTTATTATCTTGTATTTTTTTTAATTTTCTTTGATTTTCTGCCATAATCACCGATTGGAAAACGCCAAATATTAAATGATGTGCGATGAGGGGCAACTAAAAGGGATTATGGTGATAAATTTAAATTTGCCAGACAGCTAACTTGAGACACTTTTGGGATCTACCAATCTTAAAATTGAACCGAAAATCTTTGAATTTTAGGTGAGTCTTAGAAAGCTTAAATCTGATAAAAAACCTTATGTAAACTTTCGGGCTTAACTGTCATGCCCGTTATAGCTGATTATGGGCGGTTATTGAGGATTACCTTATTCTGTCACTGTGCCCTGCCGACACGGGGATTTTCAGTTCTAATCGTTGTTAATTCAGAGTAAAAACAGTGATACTGAGTGAAATTGATATTTAAAATGTTTTCAAATAGTTTAATAATTTTTTGTAATAGAATTAAACCCAATGAAAAGCTGTTAAATACAGAGATATTTATTACAGTTTGTTGACCAAGTGTTGACCAATTTAAATGAAATTTATTTTATTTTCCACTCAAATCCAATACTTTTCATAGCATTGATGCGGTCCTCTGATAACTTGCCCTTTCTATATTCATTTCGTTGGCGCGCCACCCAGCTTCCGAGTTTAAAGCCGTCAGAGGCAATGAATTTAGCAGGTACTTTTGCATGACCTTCACGGTCTGCATATTCTTTAAGGCGACTGTAGCCTTTAGTCCATTTGTCCTCAATTGGATTCCAGCTCCAACCAGGTACCCTTTCTAACGCTATGATGCGATCTTTTGACAACTTCCCATTCCTATATTCTTTTCGTCGGTTAATCACCCAACTTCCGAGTCTAAAACCATCAGAGGTGGTATACCTTCTGGCCACTCTTGCATGACCCTCGCGGTCCGCATAATCTTTAAGGCTCTCGTACCCTTGAATCCATTTGTCCTTTATTATATCCCAACTCCAACCTTCCAGTTCTTCTAACGCCTTGATGCGACCCTCTGATAACTTGCCCATTCTATATTCTTTTCGTTGCACAGCAGCCCAAGAACCAAGTTTAAAAACATCTGAGGTGATGAAGTCAGCAGGAACTTTTGAATCACCTTCTCGATCTGCAAATTCTTTAAGGCGCTTATACCCTTCAGGCCACTTAGCCTTGACTGGAGCCCAACTCCAACTAGGCATTTCTTCTAACGCCATGATTCTATCTTTTGATAACGCATTTTTCTTGTAGTTATACCGTTGTGTGTTTACCCAAGTTCCGAGTGTAAAGCCATCAGAACTTATATATTCAGCATGTACTTTTGCATGGCCTTCGCTATCTACATATTCTTTAAGGCACTCATATCCTTTAGTCCACTTATCCTCAATTGGATCCCAGCTCCAACCAGGCATTGCTTCTAACGCCCTGATGCGGTCCTCTGATAACTTGTCCAGCTTATATTTATTTCGTCTATTCTGTGCCCAAATTCCAAGTCTGAAATCATCAGAGGTAATGAACCCTTTTGGCACTCTTGCATGGCCTTCACGTTTTACAAATTCTTTAAGGTATTCATACCCTTCAATCCACCATTCATCGATTGTTTCCCACGTCCAACCTGAAACCTTTTCCAAGGCCCTAATGTGATCCTCTGACAACTTGCCTTTCTTATATCTATTTCGGCGGTTACCTACCCAATTTCCAAGTCTAAAACCATCTGAAGTAATATAACGGTTGAGTATTTTTGCATGACCTTCACGGTCTGCATATTCTTTAAGGCGCTCATACCCTGCAACCCATTGGTCTTCGATTGGATCCCAACTCCAGCCACTCACCTCTTCTAACGCCCTGATACGATCTTTTGATAACTTGCCCTTACTATATTCATTTCGTCTGTTTTGGATCCAACTTCCGAGTCTAAAGCCATCAGATGTGATAAAACGATTGGGTACTTTTGCATGACCTTCACGGTCTGAATATTCTTTAAGGTTCTCATACCCTTCAGTCCATTGGCTCTCGATTATATCCCAAGTCCACCCAGGCATTTCTTCTAACGCCCTGATGCGATCTTTTGATAACTCATTTTGCTTATAACAATAACGTTGGGTACCCACCCAACGTCCGAGTCTAAGTCCACCAGAGGTGATAAAAGAAAGGGGTACTTTTGCGTGGCCTTCACGTTCTACATATTCGCACAAATGTTGGAACATAACCTCCCAGGCCGACAATCTTTCCGAAATTTCTTCAAAAACCTCTAATATATCTTTTGTTTCATCTGTTATACGAATTTCTGGAGCACATTCTTCCAAACCAAAATCAGCTCGCTTATTTAGCTCCGCCTCCCTCGCTTCTCTCAAATTCTCAAGAAAGTCATTGGCCCTTATGCTCTGAAAATTATTTACCAAATCAAAAATTATGGGTGCATTTTTAACATTGACCGCTATACAACGACCAATTTGCTGGAAAAAAATTCTGGGACTTTCTGTGGGACGCAATAAAATCACGGCACCTACGTCAGAAATATGCAATCCTTCATTAAGCATATCTATTGCAAAAAGCAGATGAGTCGTGTCCTTTGATTTTGCATCTTTAAATTCCTCAAGATTCTGGTCACTCTCAGGATCAGCACTCAAAACTCTATATATCTTGCGCCATCTATGGGTTCCTGCCTTCTGAAACCACCTCTGCACCTCAACTTCCATTTGATCAAGGTGCTCCTGATCTTTGCAAAAAATAATAAATTTATTTATTTCACGCTTGAGATGCTTTTTAAAAATTTGTGGTACACCAGATGTTTTTTCCCAGTTCAGCTTAATTTGATTAATTTCTGCGGCTATCTCCTTTTTTTCAATATCTGATTTTTTGCTCTTTGCCAGAATTTCCATCATTTCATCAATTTCTTCTTCGAGTGTGTAAAGAGCAGCCACATAGGTTGGAGCTGGGAGTATTTTTCTTACAATGGCTTCAGCCAATGGCAATTCTTCGGCAACCACATTATCGAATAATTCATCTCTCATATCTCTATAAGCGTCTAAGTATCGAATTGGAGTGGCAGTCGTTCCGAAAACATAGGAATCTGGATGAGCATCCAATATCCTTTGAACTCCAGCGCCCCAAATCTCAGCACCACACCTGTGAAACTCATCAAGGACGATTAAATTTGCATTCAAATCTTTAATTTCTTTATCTGTGAGATTGGCTCCTTTGGCATAGGTCATAAAGTTTGTTGAATCTGAAGCCCATGGCACCTTGGACCTCTGTTGTTCAAGGATATAATTGGAAGGAGCCATGACTAACTTTATTCTATCCAGATGGTCAGCCATGACCTTTGCTATAAGATAGCTTTTACCTGTCCCTGTGGCTTGGACAACTGCGACATAATTGCTTTCCTGCCACAGTTCCTTGCATCTTTCATAGGTAAGTTTGTTGTGTGCGTATAATTCTATTTCTGGCTCAGTTATGCGATCTGGATCATATCCTTTGATGAGGCCAGCAACATAGTCCCAGCCATAAAGAAGCATATTAAATTCGCTGAGTTTCTCCGCATCTTCTACGAAACCATTTACAGAAACCAAATTAAATTGCTGGCAATTATATTTGGGTGCTGCTTGCTCCTCAAATTTCACAAGCTCTATTTTTGTTTGATCAAAGGTGAGCGGAATAGCATGATTTTTAGCCTGCGTTATGAGGGAAACTCGTGAAGGCGTCTTTGGATGATAAAGCAAAATATCAGCGCCTCGATCACCACGACCGCCTTTTATTTCAGCAAGCCAACCGTTACCTCTATAAAGCTCTGCTAAGTACCATTCAAAAACATCACCTTTTTCTGTTTTGGGAAGATCGTCGAGGAATGATTTAATACCCTCGCTGTCTTTTTGCTGGGTGATTTGAAAAAGCCTATCTTTATAATTGGGATTCATGGTGAGATGGCTTAGATAACGCGATTGGAGTTAGAATTTCAGATTATTTTAAAGAATAGAATTTAACATGTCAAAAGAAATGGTCTTGAGTCTCCAAAACCCTTCAACTTATGTAAAAAATCCCTCAGATCGTCACACAGCCCTTCATCCTGTCAACCAGACGGATTCTTCTTGATTCGTGGGTGATTATTAATTAAAAGAACTCTATATGAGGCGTAAACAGTATGGATGAATCAAAAAGTAAAATATTCAGGGAGTGGGTAGTTCCAATATTCAGGGAGTGGATAGTTCCGCTCGTAACTGTGGCTGCAATATTTGTGGCAATACGTTCATGCATCATCTCACAAGAAGCTTCAAACAGTTCAAAGACATTCGGCGAAATTAACGCAGAAGTGCAGTGGAGTAACCTTCTTAAGTCATACCATGATATTAATGAGGAAATAAAAGAATGGGAACAAGGGCAAAAATTTGAAAAGGTTGATGTGGTTGTTAAATCCTATGATGAGATGGAGAAGGCTCTAAAGCGTATTGAAGCACCACAAAGAATTAAGCGTCTCTATATAAGAAGATTTGAAAGCTACCAAAGTTTAGAGAATGTGGCAAAACTTTATGAACCTGTTAAAGAGAGACTGAGACGTATTGATTTTACTCTTCCTGCCCCCCCTCGATTACCTAAGCCCACAATTCAAGGGGTATCTATTGGTGGCGGGTCTTGAAACTGCGCCTAAAACCAAAAGGGCAGACTCCTCCACCTTACAAAAACAAAAAAAGCAGAACCATTGCTGGCGCTACCTTTGTCAATTGGGATCAGGTTTTTAGTGGTGGCTGCAAATGGGAAATTGCAGATATGCGAATATATCACAACTTTTCGGATGGGTTCAAAAGTGTGGATATGTTGGGAGACTGTCGAAAAACCCAAAATCGGTGATTCTGTGGCTTCTAAGTACTTGATATTATTATAAGCGAAATTAGGAAAATTGCTGAAACAGGACTTTTTCGACAGTCTCTGG
>JAEOSY010000261.1 GCA_016840125.1 Candidatus Helarchaeota archaeon
CTAGATCAAGAGCGGTGTCAGGTGATGATACCTTTCTTGCTATTGCAAAAATGGAACGTGGGGTCAGCTTTGTCGATGTTTCTGATCCAACTAACCCGCACGAAGTAGCCCTTTATACTGACTCATTTCCTACAAATTGTTTGTATGATGGGAAATATGTCTATATTACTAACCATGATACAAGCAGAAGCTTACATATTGTTGAATTCGTTGCAGAGGAACCTTTGACAGACACCTCTTCATCACTGGGAACTAACACAACATCTGCAACCACCCCAGGTTTAGGAATCTTGGTTGTTAGTCTGGGACTACTGGTAATCATCAGATTAGGATCTCGAAGGAAATTCGAATAAGGGAGTTCAAAATCCCAATATTCTAGATAGCTTCATTCCTTCTCATAATAATGTCGTCTATGACTGTTTAGATTACAAAAGTATATACTAATAGATAGATCTTGAAGAAATCCTAGATCACCTAACCCAAAAGCTTTTTTCTTTAATTTTAATTTTGCACCTCTGAGGGATATTTGACAGGAATTTCAATCTTCCAACGGTGAGGAAATGAATAAAGAATTGATTTCACCACAATTTTTCAAAATAGGTTTAATAATAACAATTGGGATTCATTTTTTCTTCCCCATTCATATAATAGTAACCTTTCAATACACAGTTTTTATTTAGAATTTTTAGTTAATTCCTTAGGCCTCTTAAAGACTTCTGTTTCTGTAATTGTTCTTCCCTTCGAACTCAATTCACCCTTTCATATTAATAGATCAATTTTATACAGAAAATTTAGTCATCAATTGATAGTAGAGTGCTAGTGCCTCTTCCCCCTTTATTGTTGTACGATATTCCCTGGTATTGTTTACAGTTTGAAAAGGATCAACAAGTTCAATTAATCTTGCAGAAAGAAGAAAATCGAGGGCTTCTTTGATTGTTATTGTTTTGAGATGTAAATATCTAAGAAGCCAACTTTGAGTTCTAGAGGTGGATAGACAAGATTCTAATATTTCAGCCCAGATTTGGAATTTATTCCTACGTGGGGTATGGGGGAAGGATTTTTTATTCAAATAATTTCCCTCATACTATTGAGATGAGCTTTCATACTGTTTTCAATATCCTTTCCCAATCATCGATATCCTCACTAGTGATAACCCATCTGGAGACAATGTTTTTCCAATATATGAAAAAAAACGTGCGTAAAAAACTTAAAAAGATTATTAATAACCAGATTCCATGGAGAAGTGAAAAGCCTGTGGAATTAATGCTATATAAGCTGAGTTCATGGATAGTAAGAAAGTAATTCAGAATAATAATAATAATCAGAATAATATGTTGATATAGTTCATTTCGCATTCTTTTTTCAATAAATTGGGTTTTATTTGATGTATAAGAATTTTCAGTTTTTAACGGGCTAAGAAACCATATAACTTCATTAATAAACGGGAGAAGACCGATGAAAGGAGGGGGATAATCGGATGAAGGTTCAATTTTTGTTAAAGAGTCAGAACTTAGTTTGAAAAGACGTACGAATAATAGATCTTTCCACAAAATGAGAAAAAGGAATAAACAGAGTGTTAGAAAAAGGGCAAGAGGGAAAGATGTTGGACCTAATACGAATCTAAGATAAACTGATATAAAAAAAGCCAAAAGAAATAAAACCCCTGTTGCTAATTGTGCTAAGACCAATTTTCTGCTTCTTTTTATTTGATAAAATAATATTGATTGATTCTTCAATAAGAGTTTCTTTTTCGTATTGTTATCCATTTTAAAAAACCCAGTTCTTTTTTACAAGTCATTCTTTATAATCTGTTAAGGACCTGATGTCCCTAGACATTCAGTTTGCTTTCAATAAGGAGATTGTCATTAGACAGGTAGAATAGGCTAGTTTAGATAGAAACAGTCTATACTAGGGTATATATCAGAGTACGTAAAGATTATCCTAATCTTTATTTCCATATCACCTCCTTCATGATTGGTTTAAATTGGTAGGGAATATACTCAGGTATATACTCACAACTCCACTTCTGTCTGAAACTCTGTCAAAGGGTAGTTTAGATAAAAAAAATCTACATAAATGCAAATTAAAATAATCAGAGAAAACCAGTCCAATCAAGATAGCTGCCCTAGGACTCTTTTTACTTCACCTGGGAAATTCTTTACTAATCGATTTTTCCGTAGATTTTCCCTTAGAATCCAGCTAATATCTGGATCAGGAATATTTGCCAGCTCTTCTAAATATTGAAAACCTGAATCTGGAAGCGATTGAACTACTACACTCAAAGAATAGCCTAATCCCTTACGTAGAATTTTAAACTCATTAGTTTTTCGATTTTTAGAGTTTTTAACCATATTAAGAACATTTTTATGAAAGTTCAAGGCATTTTTTGCAAGGTGAGAGTTTTTTAATACCTCAGGGTCTGCAAGGCCAGTAACAACCGCTCTCATAATGAGGTATTGATCCTTAACAATCCAAGATTCTAATTCCTTCACAAAGTCAGATGGTTTATTTTTAAGAATCTTTTGGATGCCTTTAGCAACAGCTTCACGAATTCGCCACCGTGAATCATTAGCTTGTCTTTTTAAACAAAGGAGAGATTCGGAATAAAGTGCATCTGAAAGCACTCCAATTGAACCTAAAGCCCAAGTGCCACAGAACGCAAGAAATTCGTTTGGATTGCCTGTTGGAGCTTGTTCAGGAGTGATATTAATTAAATAATTAATAAAATCCCATAACGTTTGACCATGGCTTTCAAAACGTTCTTCAACAATTAAAATAAACGCTTTTGCCAGTTCCAAATTCGCACGACGACTTGGAAGATTACTATTAACCCTCAAATATTCAATAAGGTTACTATTTCCCCCTGTGGATAAAAAGTCCGATACAAGAGAATCTAACTCCATATAATGCTTCTCTGTTTTTGTCATTCCTTAATGTCCCCTTTCTGGTGAATTAGGGAGGGAAAAAGGTTATTTAAAACGTTCTAGATCTTGGCAAAGAGTTTAAACCAGCAAATCCCTAAATAGTGGGATCTTTGGTTGAAATCTTTATTTTTGATTGAAAAGCAGCAAGAAATAGAATTCCTCCGGGTAAGAGTAACCAAATGCTTAGAATGCCATAGATAAAGAAAGTGTGAGCATCAGATAAGAATGTAATCAGAGCAAGTAAACCCAAGAGTGTTAGTATGCATGCTAATATGAAATATATTTTTTCATTTCTATTCATAACTTCTCTATGACCTTAATGGTAATTAGCTTTTATAGATTTAATGATACTAAAACCATAGCTCTTTTTAAGAAAGTAAATGAGGGGAGGGATGGTGTAAAAGGCTGGATTAAGACGAAAGAAAGAGATATTTTTTTCAATCATATCTAAAAAGGATTTGGAGAAGAATCTGAATTGCGTTGATTTCTTACTTGGGATTTGAGATATGATTCAATTGAATCTTGAATTGTCTTTTCTAAATCATAGTGAGACTGATAACCCAGTTTCTCCTCAGCCTTGGTTGAATCAATCAAATAATTAGTTCCCAGAAGCTTAACTCTGAAAATGGTCATTAATGGACTTTCTTGTTTGCGTAGGAGTTTTGCTAACCCTTCAGAGAGAGCAGCAAACCCCCATGCTATATGATATGGAATATGTCGAATATGTCGTTGACTGTAAGCTCTCTTGCTGAGAGTTTATTTGATCATTAGTTGTATTTGATTCTAAATTCATGATATTCAACCTCCTTGTTTAAATTCTCCTGACAGTTTCATGAGTCCTAATCTACTTGCACTGTTCGTTGTAGCTCAAAGCCGAAAAAACTATCTTTGATCTCTCTAATACTGATCTTCTGGCTATTAAATTTCATTTGAACCTTTTTCCGGTCGACGTCAGCCTTGACATCAATAATACCACTTTTTCTTCTTGGAATTTCAACAAATGTTTCAAAGCATTTTCCACAGATTCCAATAACACGAAAGCTATATTCTTGGATATTAATACGGGATTTAGCAAGATTTAAAGCTCCAAAACCGATTTCTTCTACTGCTTCTATTAATGTTTCAATGACTATTGTGTTAGGATTGTATTCAACCCTTGCTTTTACCTCCACAAAATTTACTAATACTTTTTGAACTCCTTCGATCTTTAGAAGTTTATTTTTGATTGCTTGAGTATCTGAAGACGAAGTGAGGTCTAAAAGCTTCAGATTTGCACGTTTAACTTTTGTAGAAGAAGGTGTCATTGAAATCATCTTCATTCTTTCCTTTTATAGATGTGAAATACAATAGAGAGGGTACTTAAGGATTAAGTACTACCTACAGGTGTTCCACACTTGGGACAGTAGCTATCACTTACACCCAACGGGGATCCACAGTTTTCACAAAATCCTCCTTGATTTTCCCATTCAACTTCAGGATTATTTTGGGTGGGGGGAGCATATGTGACTGTTTTACTCGAAATATTCTGTTCAGGACGAGGTGGGGATGTTTGAGGATTTTTCGCCAGATTTGAGCGATTTGGATTCCGTACTATCACATACAAAATTACTCCAAGCCCCATTGTAAAGAATACAACGAGTGCCCATAAGGCTGCATTTTCCCCATATTGCTGAGCATCTTGATAGGTCCAGATAGCTAGGAACGGAATTATGAACATACCACCAAGTAGCATGATCCACATCCACCAACCTCCTCCAAATTCTCCCATCATACCTAATCCATCATTCATATGATCTCCTCCATCGAGGATTGTTAATAGTTCTTCTATCATATTATTTCAACTCCTTTTTTGTTGTTATATTTTACAGTGTGAATTTTTCTAATTGTTGTGTTTTTTATGGAACATCACACAAACATAGTCCACATGAGGGCCCCATCCAGCAGATTAACTGTTCTTTTCCAGTAATATCTTTAATATGCTTTTGTTCTCTTGTTTCTAAAGGATAAGATTCAGTACACCCGCAATCTTGACAGATTTTGGTAGTTTTCATCGAATTAACCTGTGATGTGAATGTATTTCATGTTTTGATCCAGGAGGAAATAGGACGATTTTTCTTATGGAATTACTTATTAAAAATTTAAAGTGGGTTTTACCAAAAAAAAGCAGATAAGAGTTCAATAAATGAGGTAAAATCCTTGTCCCTCTTGGAACTCTTTTTATTAACATTATTTTTTCCATTTTTTCTTGGTAAACAATATACATCATTAACGTATCGAACATTAAAAGGAACTGTAGGCTAAACAGCATAAAATTACCAAAAATTCCCATTTTTAACTGATTACGTTAATAAAGATATTTTAAGGATTAATATATCCCGATCTCGGGCTTTTTTTAGACTTCGCAGGCTTTTAACATGA
>JAEOSY010000262.1 GCA_016840125.1 Candidatus Helarchaeota archaeon
AGCATCCGGAGATCGGTCAGGTGCTCGATCCCATAAATACTACCTAATGGTAGGGAACTGAGGTTTAAACGTCGAAGTTTTGTGAGCGACGACAGCCCCTTGATCTCCCGGATTGGGTTTCCCTCAAGATTCAGGGATTGCAGGTTGGTCAAATGGTCTATCCCTTGAATTTCCTGAATGTGATTCTCTTGGAGGTCCAGCCGTTGGAGCTGGGTAAGCGATTCCAGCCCGATGATCTCCGAGATTTTGTTTTTGGAGAGGATGAGCGTTTTAAGACCTGTCAGGGACGCCAGCCCTTGAATGATCTCGATTTGGTTCCGATGGAGGTTGAGGGTGCGGAGCGATGTTAAGGGTTCAAGCCCGTTGATGCTCACAATCTTGTTTACGGGGAGTATCAGCGTCTCGAGGAGGCGTTGGGACTCCAACCCCCTAATTTCAGTGATCTGATTTCCGAGGAGGCTGATCGCCCGCAGTTGGGGGAGCGCTTCCAGCCCGCGAATCTCAGTGATTCGGTTCCCTCTGAAATCTAACGCTTGGAGTGACTTGAGGTGCTCTAAGCCCTCAATCTCGGTAATTTGATTGCTGGCTAGGGATAGCCGCTGGAGCTGGGTGAGGTGTTCCAGCCCCTTGATCTCCGTGATGTGATTGTCCTCCAGATCTAGTTCTTGGAGGGAGGTGAGGCGCTCCAATCCCGCGATCTCTTGGATATTATTACCTTTAATATACAACCGTCGAAGGTTTGTGAGATGGGCGAGTCCTTGCAGGGTTGAGATTTGATTGTAGGGGTGCTCTTTGGGTTGCTCGTCCAACCACCACGGCTGATAATTCATCAAGTACAGGGTCTCGAGCTGGGTGAGATGCTCCAACCCCTCAATCTCGGCGAAGTCGGTGATCCCTTGACAGAGTAAGGCGAGGGTATCCCCTAAATTCTCATCATGAAATATCCTGAATTCTTTCCCATGCACGGTTACTGACAAGTTTTCATTCCCCTATCTTCTCATACGAGTGCCGCTTTCTCTGGAGCATTTCTACAAACTTTCCTTTTTCTGTCACTTCAAAACAAATATGACTATCGATGCAACTTTTACAGAGATAGGCGCCACACTCCCTACACTCAATAACTTTTTCAGTTTTATTACATTTGTGACAGCAGCGATAGTTCTCTTCTTTGTTATTCACATAAAACGCATAAATACAAATGGATGGGAACACTCCAAACCCGATAAGTCCCCATGCGACCCAGAATCCCGTCTCTCCGAAGAAATACAATGCTATCACGACCTGAAGACATAACCCTATGAAACACAATCCTCCCAAGAAATAACTAATCCTGCTTGAACTCCCCTTAGCTACCACTTCTGGACTCGCCATTGTATCATCTAATATTTCAATTAGAATCAAATGATTTAAATTCATCGCTCCAAACAATAAAAAATCAGTTTAAATTGATATTCATCATAAAAAGCTGGGTTCATTATTTTTCTAGTTATAATACAGTGATTCGCATAGAGAATGAATATAGGAGATGTGCGTAGAGAATGTATATAGGAGAGTCGAGAATCGAGGAACTTAAGTGTCGATCCATTGGTTATAGAGACTATTTAGAAGATCTATGGGCTCTTTGCAGAGCTAAAGCCAAACTGGGGAATACATTCATAGACAGTTAAGACGCAAGTTCACTGATTTTAGAAACCCAATCATTCTACTATTATACATTTCTATGTTAAATTTATAAAGCATTAATTCTCCCTCTTTTTCGAACATTTAGGTATATATAAATAGGTCGTTGCGTTTCTAGGTTCAAACTTTTTATCGACAAAAAAAATTACGGATTGATCCGATTAAAGATAAAGTTTAGATCAAGAAAAAAATAATTAAAAAATTAGGTGAAGAAGAAAATGGCACAGTTAAGTGGAACGCCAATCATAATTTTGAAAGAAGGAACCGAGCGTTCGCGTGGAAAGGACGCTCAGAAGAACAATATCCAAGCAGCAAAAATTATCGCGGAAGCCGTGCGCTCGACGCTTGGCCCACGCGGAATGGATAAGATGCTAGTCGATAGTTTAGGCGATGTGACGATTACGAACGATGGTGCAACAATTCTTGATGAAATCGATGTGCAACATCCCGCTGCAAAAATGATGGTAGAAATTGCAAAGACACAAGATCAGGAAGTCGGTGACGGAACAACAAGTGCAGTCGTACTTGCTGGAGAGCTGCTGAGAAAGTCGGAAGAACTCCTAGAAGCGAGAATTCATCCTACAACAATCGCCGCTGGTTATAAGAAGGCGGCGGCGAAGGCAAAGGAAATCCTCAATGGTATGGCAAAAGAAATCAATATCGAAGGTGATGCGATCACAAAGGTGGTCATGACCTCACTCAACAGTAAAGCCATTCGCGGGTACAAGCAGAAATTCGCGGAAATCGCGGTAAAAGCGGCCAATGCGGTGAAAGAAAAAAGAGGAGACGATTGGGTAGTTGATCTCGATCAAATTCAGATCCAGAAGAAACGAGGCAAGAGTCTCGCGGAAACTGAAATGATCGACGGGATCGTGATTGATAAGGAGATTGTCCACACGGACATGCCCAAATCTATCAAGAATGCAAAAATTGCACTGCTCAATGTGGCTCTTGAAATTAAAAAGACTGAGTTCGATTCAGAAATCCGGATTACCGACCCCACACAAATCCAAGCGTTTCTCGATGAGGAAGAGAAAATCCTTACGGGTTTCGTTGAGAAGATTGGAGCTGTGGGCACGAATATAGTCTTCTGTCAGAAAGGTATTGATGACGCAGCGCAGACGTTCTTAGCTTCTAGTGGAATAAGTGCAGTGCGACGTGTGAAGAAAAGTGATATGGAGAAGATTCAACGGGCAACTGGGGCAAGCATAATCATGAATTTGGATGACCTTGCAGCAAAAGATCTCGGAACAGCTGAAGCAGTGGAAGAGCGGAAAATCGGCGATGATAAAATGGTTTTCGTAACGGGCGCAAAAGATTTAAAAGCAGTAAGCATTGTTATTCGAGGAGGCATTGAACATATCGTGGATGAAGCGGAACGAGGGCTTCATGATGCTCTCTGTGTTGCCAAGGATGTCATTAAGACCAATAAAATCGTTGCCGGTGGCGGAGCATCTGAAATTGAAGTTGCTCGCGGGCTTCGCGAGTACGCCGCTCGAGTCGGTGGTCGCGAACAGCTTGCTGTTGAAGCCTTTGCAGATGCTATGGAAGTTATACCCAAGGCATTAGCTGAAAATGCAGGTATGGATCCTATTGATATACTGGTCAAGCTACGGGCAAAACATGAAGCAGATGGCCAACAGGTTGGTTTAGATGTTTTTGATGGAGAAATTAAAGATAATCTCCAAGAAGGCATCACAGAACCAGTGGTTGTTAAATTACAGGCAGTAAAATCGGCAGCAGAATCGGCGAGCATGATCTTGAGAATTGATGATGTAATTGCAGCAAGAGCCTCGGCTGGGCCGCCCCCAGGGATGGGTGGAATGCCCCCAGGAATGGGTGGAATGCCTCCAGGTATGGGAATGGGTGGAATGCCCCCGGGGATGATGTAAGGAGGTAATGAAATATGGCACAATTAGGTGGAACCCCTGTTTTAATTTTAAGAGAAGGTTCAGAACGATCCAGAGGGCGAGATGCCCAAAGTTCGAATATAATGGCGGCAAAAGTAATTGCAGAATCCATTAGGAGCGCATTAGGACCAAAAGGGATGGACAAAATGCTAGTGGATTCCTTTGGCGATGTGACAATCACAAACGATGGCGCAACAATTCTGAAAGAAATCGATGTGCAACATCCCGCAGCAAAAATGCTCGTGGAAGTCGCGAAAACACAAGACGATGAAGTCGGTGACGGAACTACCACCTCTGTAATTCTTGCAGGTGAATTCCTGAAAAATGCAGAGGAGCTCATTAAGGAAAAAATTCATCCCACCGTGATCGTTGAAGGTTATAGTAAAGCGACCGAGAAAGCATTAGAAATCTTAGATTCAATAGGAACCGATATCGGTGTGGATAATAAAGAAGTGCAGAAGCACGCAGCAATTACCTCGATGTCAAGCAAAGTTGTCGGCGGATCAGCAGAATATTTAGCCGATGTGGCTGTGAGAGCAATCAACATGATCAAGGAGCAAAAAGATGGTGCTTGGGAAGCTGACTTAGACAATATTAGCATCCAGAAAAAACAAGGCGAGAGTGTAGAGGATACAAGCTTGATCTCTGGACTAATCATCGACAAGGAAATCGTGCATTCAGGTATGCCCAAATCCATTAAAGATGCTAAAATAACACTCCTCGAAACTGCTTTAGAAATCGAAAAAACTGAGTTTGATGCAAAGATCTCCATCACGGCGGTTAATCAGATGCAAGCATTCCTCGCCCAAGAGGAACAAATGCTTCGGGATATGGTAACGAAAATCAAGGCTTCAGGTGCTAGCGTAGTTTTATGCCAGAAGGGCATCGATGATATGGTTCAACATTTTCTAGCGAAAGCCGGTATTGCAGCAATACGCCGAATTAAAAAATCCGACATCGAAAAGTTATCCAAAGCAACCGGTGCAAAGATCATTTCCAATATAGATCAACTATCAGCGAACGATCTTGGTAGTGCGGGTATCGTCGAGGAACGCCGAATTGGCAACGACAACATGCTCTTTATTGAGGAATGTTCTGATCCCAAAGCGATTAGTATTCTAATTCGCGGTGGTACTCAGATGATCGTTGATGAAGCCGATCGTGCGTTGCATGATGCACTTTGCGTGGTTCGCAACTTAGTGAATGAACCTAAGGCAGTTATCGGCGGCGGCGCACCCGAAATCGAAGTTGCTAAGGGATTACGAGCCTTTGCAGACACACTATCTGGGAGAGAACAACTCGCAGTGCAGGCATTTGCGAAAGCCATGGAAATCATCCCGCGAACTCTCGCTGAGAACGCTGGGTTAGATCCCATTGACATTCTCGTTGAACTCCGCTCCAAACACGGATCGGGTTTGAAAGATGTCGGCGTCGATGTTCTTGGCGGAAAAGTCGGGGATCTTAAAGCGAAAGCTGTTTGGGAACCTGTCATGGTTAAAAAACAAGCGATCAAATCCGCATCCGAAGCGACACAAATGATCCTACGCATTGATGACGTCATCTCGTCCAAAGGTGGCGGCGGCGGCCCTCCGGGTGGAATGCCAGGCGGTATGCCAGGCGGTATGGGTGACGACGATTAAACCCCCTTTTTTTTCTTTTTTTTTTAAAATATGAAATAAGAATGAAAGTTATCTGAATGGAATGAATTTCGGATGAAGGACAAGGAATCTTCGAATTCCAACGAAGACGCGACCGAATCACCCGAATTTGAAGTGGTTGATGTAGGCTTCGACGAAGAAGAGACTAACAACGAAGCTCTAAGTAATAATACCACTAAGATTGAGGAGAAACCTACCATTCCTGAAGAGTGGAAAGAAAAATCCGAAGAGGAAATCAGCCTCCTATTTGAAATTCAAGATTTAAAAAATAAAAATCAAACATTGGAGAAAAAATCGTTTGATAAATACGCTCGACTCCAAGCGGAGTTTGATAATTTTCGGAAACGAACGAATAAGGAGCGCAATAATTATATTAATTATGCGAGTTCGCAAGTAATTCTAAAATTGCTTCCAATTTTAGATAGTGCTGACTCTATGCTGAAGAATCTCGAACCAAAACTCGATCCAAACGAGTTCAAAGGGATTCAAATGTTTATTAAAGAATTATTTGGGGTGCTTGAGAAAGAAGGGCTCACCCCCATTGTGGCGAAAGGTAAAAAATTTGATCCTTTCGTCCATGAAATAATTACTCTAGAATTTACGGACGATTATCCCGAGGAAACGATACTCGAAGTGTTTCAAAGAGGATATAGATTCAAAGATCGGGTCCTACGTCCCTCGAAAATAAAAATTTCAAAACCAATACCAAAAGAAAAACCGGATTCTGAAAAAGGAGAAGAGGACAAGGAATCCAGTTCTTGTTAATATAAAGAGGAAATTGATTGGATACAAAGAAATGAAAGAGGTTTTATTGCAATGGTGAAAATAATAGGAATAGATTTAGGAACGAGTAACTCTGCAGCAGCTGCTCTGGTAGGTGGAAAACCCACAATAATTCCTAGTGCTGAGGGTGTTACAATTGCTGGGGGAAAAGCTTTTCCTTCAGTCGTTGCCTTCACGAAAGATGGTCAACGACTTATCGGGGAACCCGCAAGACGCCAAGCAGTTACCAACCCCGACCGGACCATTACTGCTATAAAGCGCAAAATGGGGACCGATTTTAAGGTCAAGATTGATGATAAGGAATTTTCCCCTCCGGATATTTCGGCCATGATTTTACGAAAGATCCGAGAGGATGCCGAAGCCTTCTTAGGAGAGCCGGTGAAACAAGCAGTGATAACAGTTCCTGCATACTTTAACGACCGTCAACGTCAGGCTACAAAAGATGCGGGAGAGATTGCTGGATTAGAAGTATTGAGAATCATTAATGAGCCTACGGCTGCGTCATTAGCATATGGTCTTGAGAAAGCAAAGACGGAAATGAAAATTGCAGTTGTAGATCTGGGTGGCGGAACCTTTGATGTAACCATGATGGAAATGGGTGAAGGTGTTTTTGAAGTTGCCTCCACAAGCGGTAACACTCAATTGGGTGGTACTGACATGGATAACCTGATTGTCGATTATTTAGTAGCCGAGTTTAACCGCGAACATGGTATGGATTTAAAGGGCGATAGCATGGCAATGGTTCGACTAAGAGAGGCTGCAGAAAAAGCGAAAATCGAGCTATCAACTACCGTAAATTCAGATCTTAATTTACCCTATCTAACTGCTGACTCTACTGGTCCTAAACATATGAATCTCACACTAACGCGAGCTAAACTTGAAGAACTTATTGAACCTGTTCTAGAACGGCTGGATAAGCCGATTCAAACAGCCTTACGGGATGCTAAATGGTCACCTGGCAATGTCGATAAGATCATTCTAGTTGGCGGTCCTACTCGGATGCCCTCGGTTCGAGCTCGATTCAACAAAAACTTTGGGAAGGAACCCGAACGAGGCGTGGATCCAATGGAATGCGTAGCAATTGGAGCTTCGATTCAAGGAGGTGTTCTTGTAGGCGAAGTTAAAGACATTCTGTTGCTCGATGTTACTCCCCTCTCTTTAGGTGTCGAGACTTTGGGGAATGTTTCTACTCGATTGATTGAGCGAAACACTACAATTCCCACAAAAAAGAGTGAAACCTTTTCAACTGCGGCTGATAACCAACCTGCTGTTGAAATCCATGTTTTACAAGGCGAGCGAGCTCGGGCAAGTGATAACATTACTTTGGGCAAATTTCATTTAATTGGGATCCCGCCTGCACCGCGCGGTGTTCCGAAAATTGAAGTAACCTTTGATATCGATGCCAATGGGATTGTGAATGTATCCGCCAAAGATCTGGGTACGGGACGGGAGCAAAAAATCACCATTACTGGTGGGTCCGCATTATCGAAAGACGAGATTGAGAAAAAGCAAAAAGAAGCAGAGGAATATTCGGCAGAAGATCAACAATTTAAAGAAAAAGTTGAACTAAGAAACCAAGCAGATTCGCTCGTCTATAACACGGAGAAACTTCTAAAAGAGAATGAAGAGAAAATTGATGCTCCTATAAGGGAGAATGTACAAAAAGAAATCGAAAAACTTAAAAAGGCTCTAGAATCGGATGATACTGCACAAATTAAACAAGGTGTCGAGAGTTTAACTCAAGCAATGCATAAAGTAGCCGAAAAAATTTATCAACAACCCGGTGCTGGTCCATTTCCTGGTGCTGGACCCTTCCCTGGAGGAGTTCCTCCAGGTGGTGTTCCTCCTGGTGGTCCTAGTGCTCAAGGTCCAGCAGCTCAAGAAGCAGCTACAGATGAAAATGTTGTAGATGCTGACTATGAGATTGTTGATGAAGACGAGAATGAGGAAAAATAATCATTTCTTTTTTTTTCCTTTAAGAAGTGGTATAATTAGATGTCTGAAAAAAAACGTAACCCCTATGAAGTCCTAGGGGTGTCCAGAAGTGCAACGAAGGATGAGATTAAAAAGGCATTTCGTAAACAAGCAGTAAAATATCACCCCGATAAAAACCCTGACAAACGAGAATGGGCTGAAGAAAAGTTCAAAGAGGTTGCCGAAGCCTATGAGATATTAAATGACGATCAGAAACGACAGATGTATGATCGCTTTGGTTGGGATGGGGTACGGCGGAGTGGCTTTTCAGGATTCGGCAATGTGGATATAAGTGATATCTTTAGCCATTTTGGCGATTTTTTTGGTGGTGGTGGCGGTGGTTTAGGTGACTTGTTTGGTGATTTTTTTGGTTTTGGTGGGGGGCGACGAGGGCGTCAACGTAGGGCTCGGGGGGGAGACATTCGCTACGACGTAGAAATTTCTTTAGAAGAAGCATTTAAAGGGAAAAAGACAGAGATCAAAGTCCCAAAATATGTAAAATGTAAAACTTGTGACGGATCCGGAGCCGAATCCCCCTCAGATATTACCACTTGTTCAGACTGTAGCGGATCAGGTCAACGGCAGAACGTTCGTTCAACTCCTTTTGGCCAAATGATCAACGTTACTACGTGCAGTAGATGTCAGGGAACTGGAAAGGTAATTTCAAAAAAATGTAAAGAATGTAAGGGAACTGGGCGAATAAAGAGAACTCGAAAATTATCAATTGATATTCCTGCTGGAGCTGAAAGTGGAAATCGCCTCCGTGTTCAAGGAGAGGGTGCGGCAGGACCTCAGGGCGCACCTCCCGGCGATCTCTATATTATTATTAATGTGAAAGAACATCCTATCTTTGAACGTCATGATTCCCATTTAGTTTGTGAGAAAACCATAACATTCAGTCAGGCAGTCCTTGGAGATAAAATTGAAATTGAAACTCTGGATGGGCTAACAAAATTAAAAATTCCTTCAGGAACGAAGAGTGGTACCATTTTCCGATTGAGAGGAAAGGGTATGCCAAGAGTTCGCGGATATGGTCGTGGGGATTTGTTATGCAAAGTAGAGATTCAAGTTCCTAAAAAACTTTCAAAAGAACAAAAAGACGCCTTAGCACATTTGAACGAGTTGGGATTATAAAGTGGAACAAATCGTTGTAATCGACGAAGTTATTAATTTATTGAAAGAAATGGGGTATAACGTACTATCTATGGGATTATTTGACCCCCAATACTGGGTAAAAAGTTCTTTTGATATTGCCGCGAGGAAAGAAACGCTCTTAATGATTAAAATCGTATTGAATATTGATAAGATTTCTGCTGAATTGATTGAGGATTTAAAATTAATTGCTTATTTCTTCAATGGAACTCCAATTGTAATTGGACGGGAGACTCGAAAAGAGCAATTACAGAATGATGTTGTTTATGAGCGGAGAGGCATCCCAGCGATGAACATGGAAACGTTCAAACGGTTGGTCAAAAATAATGAAATGCATGTTATTAGTCGTAAAGGTGGATTTTACGTTAAAATTGATAAGGAAAAGCTCCAGAAGCTTCGGTCAAAGAAAGGGTTCTCTCTACAAGATGTAGCAACAGAACTAGGCGTTTCAAGGAAAGCTGTATATCTATTTGAGAGAAGCGATCAGATTAAGAGGGAAAATGCTCTTGAATTGGAACGGTTATTTAACCAAAAAATCAAGTTGCCTCTTGATATATTAAATTGGGAAATAGAAAAAAAAGAAGTTTCTCCAACTATTGAAGAAACAGAATTTCAAGCTGAGATTAAAGAAATACTGGAAGACCTTGGATATAATACATATTGGGCTAAAAAGGCTCCCTTTGATGCAATTGCTTCAGAGACAGATCCACCCAAAGAAAATACTCTAGAGAAAACCCTCATTACGAGCTTGAGTCTATCTCATAAAATGCGTATATATAATCGGCTTCAATTAATTAGCGAAATCTCAAAAGTTGCCCGAAAACTCTCCATGTTCATTATTGACGAAGGGAAACTCCCGCCAATCGATAATGTTCTTATATTACAAAAGACGATATTAGAAAAAATGAAAGACATAAAGCAGTTATATAAAAGACTCAAAGAGATAACTACAAACTTCTAAGTTATTAATAATCTACCAATTTCTTCTGTTTTACATCATTTAAGATATTTTTTGCAGTTACCCATGATTTCCTAACGAAGTTGGGTAATTTTTTGTGTTTCTTTACCCAATCCCTAAGAAAAGTTATGGTTTTTTTATCACTGGTATATCCACTACCAAAATCAAAGCCCAATTGTGTTTGGAGGTTCTCAATTTCCTGATCCCGAATAACTTTGGCTATGATTGAGGCTGCACTTACAATAGGATAATTCTGATCTGCTTTGTGTTCTGCGATGATACAGGATGGCTCGAGTGGTATATGCTTGGTTAGATAAGCAACATACGATTCAATATTAGTACTCGGGCAATCAATGTAATATTGATCAATTTGAATGTCCTTCGTAATTTTTTTAACTAATTCAATTGAGATATCCGCCTCTAACCAATTTAGATTACTATTTCCTGAGATTAAGCTGTTGTCTATTTCTTTAGGTTCAATAATTTTATAATCATAAGCTTGTAAAAATCCTTGTAACTGCATAAATAGAGCTTTTCGTTGTTTTGGAGTGAGTTGCTTACTATCCTTTACCCCAATTTCTCTTAATGTATGTTCTTTGCTCGATTCAATAACCGTAATTGCCATAACCATGGGTCCAATAACAGGCCCCCTACCCGCTTCTTCAATCCCTGCGACAAAAGGCATTGATACACCATAATTTCTTAGGTTCACTTTTGCCATTGTGCGACAATTAATGCATGATCTTCTGAGTATGGACTCAAGCGAGCAATCTCTACAATTCTAAAAGCAGCATTTTTCAGTATTTTTACCTGTTCCTTATAAATACGTTCGGGAGCTTTTGTTACATCTACACTGCGGCTCTTTACAAATAATAAAATCCAGCCGCTTGGTTTCAAAAATGCTTCAGCATTTTTAATTACAATTTGAGATTGTTCAGGTTGTGCTACATCGGAATAAATAATATCAACTTGTTCTGGGATTTGCATACTATACTGATCTGGGTATCTGACATCTCCTAGAATTGGAATTAAGTTGATACGTGCCTCGCAGACTCCCACTAGTTCTCTAATCACTCGAGAAGAAAATTCAACGCAGTAAATTTTTCCTTGATCCCGTACTATATCTGAAAGATGACTACAGGTCGTTCCTGATGCGGCTCCTAGGTAGAGAATATGTGATTTTTCATTGATTGGGATTGTTTTTAGTTCTTTAATCAAAGCCGCCGCAATTTTACTTCGGTATGGGGTCCAAACGCGGTATTCCTTTCCATCAATTTCAACCAATTTTTCATCATATGCTTTATGACCTGGTGCATAGTTAAGGGTGAGGAGCATTTTGGATTCATTTTCTTTCTGATACCAAAAAGTATTGTGAAGTTTGTCATGCGCGCTAAGTTTTTTTGACATTTTCAATTATCCCTGATTCTGTTTTGGCTTTTTCTTTTTGTGTCTTTTTCTTTTGTGTCTGTATTTATCCTTCTTTTTATCAGAAAATCGCCTTCTTTCGCGTTTCACTGGCTTTTCTTTCTTGGATTTCTTTGGTGAGGTCGGATATTTCTTCCGAATTTCGCTAAGACGGCGGTTTAGAACTTCTAATATATTATCGCCAATATATTCTCCTGAGAAGTAGTCCACCCGTGCTGCAATTGCTAATTTCCCTGCTAGAACACGTGCAATTTTACCTTTTTGCCAGTATGGGGCGCCATGAATATCCTCCCATTGAAATATAATCCCATGTTTAGGGGGTTTCGCACCAGTTCGAAGTGCTCGAAAAAGGGCTTTTTCCGCGCCTAGAACCTGAATAGTGGATGCTGGGATGGTAGCTAACCGTTTCAAACTACCCGCCAAGCTAATTAAACGTGCCCCTAATAAGGCTCCCACTATCGCACGAAGATTAGGTGCGACCTCCTGCATCGCCTCCTCTATATAAGTTGCCATTCGGTCCCTTATTGTATAAAATTGCTCAGTGACCAAGGCGAATTCTCGAAGCGGTTCCAATTCAAAATCCGTTATTGATGCACCCATGGAATTTTTAGCGAGATTTCTGATTTTCTGTAGTTTTTCTGAAGAGAATCCGACTACTTTTTCAAAATGATCCGTTTGAATTTCCTTCCGTGGTCCAACCTGTCCTACAATTTTCACGTAAGACGTGTGGCTAGGGAGTTTTTTATCAAGTTCCGGGAAGTGGAGACCATACCATTCCCGTATTCGGCTAACAAACACATTTAATGATTTATCACAATCATCAACTGCTTCAATGGCCTGCGCTATAAACCGATCTTTCTCTTCGGAAATCTCTTTAATCTTCTTCCGCGTTATAAGAATATTAATACGCTGAATATATTGAAAAATTTCCTCATCTGATTTCCAAATTTCAAATTCTTTCATAAACGATATTAGTTTCGAACGTAAAACGCGACCTGCTGCTGTAGGAAATTCCACCATGGCATTTTTTTCTTTCAAATTCCGTACTAATCTTGCATCTTCAAGGATTAATTCATTATAATTCTTTTCTTCAAGCTCAGTAATGAGTTCCTCGAGTTCCGGAATCATCTTCCCATTTTGTAATTCAACAATTTTTTCAGATGTCTCAGTTATATCAGTCCCGTAGAACTTTTTTGTAATAATTTTATTCTCCTGATCTATCCCAAAGATTCCAAATGGCGTTTCCACGATATATGCTCGAATCTCTATCACCTAAGCTGAAGAATCTGTTAAAATTATTTTCCCTAAAAGGCTTTTAAATAGATTTATGCGACCACATTAAAAAAAAGTTCGGAACAAAATTAGATTGAATCATTTTTATAAATGTGAGAAATAGTTAAGGTATTGATGGCAAATACTCCGCAGCAAAGAAAAAGAAGGCGCGCAAGCAGAATCATTCTCAAAGTCATTTTTTGCATAGGTATCATGCTGGTTACTCCCAGCTTAATCGCGATACGGCTTGGTGTCTTTTTGACTCGTGATCCTCCAACTGATCTTGTGCTCGTGAATTTTACCAGCTGTGATCCCAAAACCGAGGTGATGTTGTCTTGGAACACAGCCACAGATGCGCTTACTGAGCTGTGGATCGGGGATTCCATAACTAACCTCACTAAATATCCCACAAATAATTCTGATGCCACAGGTATCGGTACAATTCATCGGGTTCATGTTCGAAACCTCACAGCAGGTCAAAAATACTATTATAAAACGTCTCCAAGTGGCACTATTGGGTCCTTCACGACCGCCCCCGCGATTGCAGGGTCAAGCTTTCATGCGCTTCTGGTGTCTGACACGCAATATTTTTACTTCAATGGGTATTATGAAAGGATCGCTCAAATGGTGGGTGAAGATAAAAACCAAGCCTTTTTTATGATTGCCGGTGATCTCGTGGATCAAGGCACTTTACTGGAGGGTTGGAGTCACTTTCTTGAGAAGTCGAGACCATGGATTAGTACGACACCACTTGTTCCCGTGGCTGGAAATCATGAGGAGATTCAAGAATCCGATTCATATTATTGGGATTATATGGGACCAGAAACAGTGGATAGTTTCGGTAATCGGACTTACTATGCATTCAACTGGAGCAATGCGCTCTTCGTCTGTATGGAAATTGCGAATGGGGAGCATGAAGATATGTCAAGCCCCCTCCAAGCAGACCAGCTTTCTTGGCTGCAAACCACCCTAGCTAATGGAATGGGGCAAGAATTTCGTGTAGTCATGTTCCACCGGCCAGTATTTTCCCCTATGAGTCATGGAATATTCTATCAGAGCACCCTCACTACTTTAGTTCCAACCTTGGAAGCATACAATGTGAGTTTAGTGATTTATGGTCATGATCATGTATATGGGCGGTACCGGTACAACAATATAACGTATTTATGCCACGGTTGTGGAGGTGGACTCAATAATCAGTTGATTTACATTCCCTCACAAGAGGAAATTGACCAAATTGTTCCAGGTCTCGAGATTAATCGACTCTCATTGGCGCCCGCTGTAACAAAGCTAGCTTTCTCTAATACTACCTTAACCATAACATCTACCTCTATTGATAATATCCAATTTGATAGCACCACACTTGAAGTTTCCACTCCTGGGCACTTAACGAGGGAGGTGTCTTGAATAGCATTCATGTTCGCACCAAACGAAGCTGTTTGGCTCTTGGCTCTAATTTTTCAACCAATCGTACTCATCTATTATATTTGTAATGATGAGGCAAGAAAGCCTTACATTGGAAACGAGGAGATCCCAAGGGAATACATTACCAAGGTACTTCGCCCAATAGGAAATATTTTCTCGCTTTCTATATCTGCCTTCACGATCCTTGTACTTTTCAAGATCTTATTAATGAACGTCTACGGCTTCGAAACACTTGTGTATTGGTTGAGTGCTCTTTTGTTAATGATACTAATGACAGTTGCTTATATGGCTTCGTTCTTAGCCTATTTAAATCTTAAAAAATTAATTTATTTTGGAGCTTTCTTGATCGGTGCTATAATCACATATGCCGTTTTACTTCCCTTAGGCCCCTCTCTTGAGAGTCTATATAGTGGGGAGTTTTCCGAATTTATCATCCCCTTCTTCGTTCCGGGTCTAATTGGTTTCACCGCTTTTCTTATTTGCGCAATCCCTGTGTATGTTTTAAAGAAGATGGGGAAAGCCAAGTCCTTTGTTGAAAAAATGTCACAGCCTCTTTGGGATAAAAGAGGTTCCGTAACAAAGATATTTGGGTTCTATTTCCACCTGATCATCTGGGGTTTTCTCGTTTTAGAGACCTCCCTGAATCAAGCGGGATATACCCTCTTTTCTTGGACCTAAGAATCTAGCTAGTATTTCCTAAAGATTCTTTTTCCTCTATAAAAATGGTGAAAGTCAGTTCCCCCCGTTTGATTGTCTTAAACTTTAGCCACATTTTTTCTGAATATTTCATTTCCCATGTAAAAATCAAGATCAAGAGCATGATTAGAAATATTGCGAGAGCAAAATCAATGGCAAACCAACAATGGCTCAATAAAAGACCCCAACTTTCCCTCACAGCCTCATAATCTATTAGCTGGTGTATTACGAAAATCATAATTACAGGAAAAAACCCTATGGCAAGGGGACCCGCTATATAAGCCCATAAATTAAGATAATCTGAGGAAAATTCCTTCTCTCCTTCACGGAACTTATTCAAGACTCGTCTTTTAAACAGAAGCAAAATGAGTGAAAAAACAATAATACTTGTACCTAAAGACAAGAAGAAATACAGGAAAATATGGGATTGCCCTGTATAGGACGACCAATAACAGAATTGAAACATTAGTTGAGCATCCCCCAAAATTAAAACACATATTATAGGGATTGAACATTTAGTAATAAATTTTCTAAAAACCCAAACTTTCTCATATTCTTTTTTAAGGTGAATATAGATTATCCATGCAAGAATAATAAGTGAGATAATAACAAACGGCAATGTTATATACCAGAGTAAATATGACAGAAAGCGACAAGTCCCTGCGTCTAACAAATGATTCCAGCCTCTATTAATTAGATACTCATTGAGGTACCATACGATCTATGAATCCTTTAAATAATTTCTATCTTTATTATTTTAGGAGGATGAAAAGATGAATCTTACAACAAATCTCGCGGGGATAAAGCTACGCAACCCTACTATGTTGTCCTCCGGAGTTCTTGGAATTTCTAGTTCGTTATTAAAGCGAATTTATGATGCAGGAGCTGGATGTGTCGTCACCAAATCAATTGGTCCTGAACCACGTTCTGGATATTCCAATCCCTGTGTTGTTGAAGTCACAGGTGGATACATCAATGCGATGGGGCTCCCCAATCCTGGTATAACTGCGTTTTTAGAGGATTTAAAGGAATTAAACGAGCTAGAGCTCCCTACAATCGTTAGTATTTTTGGAGGGGATGAAGCTCAATTTGCCAAGATCGCCCAAACTGTAGCAGAAAATGGTGCGATAGGGCTCGAGTTAAATATCTCGTGTCCTCATGCCGAAGTATCAACCATTGGTCAAGATCCTGAAATTACAAAACGAGTCGTTCAAGCCGTTAAATCTGCCGTAGCTATTCCTATTTTTGTGAAATTAACGCCGAATGTGACAAATCTCGTGGAGATCGCTCTTGCTGCAGAAAGTGCAGGGGCGGATGGGCTAACAGCTATTAACACAGTACGTGCTATGGCAATAGACATTTACTCCAAGACACCTATTCTTAGCAACAAATACGGGGGTTTATCAGGTCCTGCCATCAAACCTATTGCGATTCGATGTATTTATGAACTTTATGAAAATATTAAAATTCCCCTTATAGGTGTAGGTGGAATTACAACTTGGCAGGATGCAGTTGAATTTCTCCTCGCTGGGGCCACCGCTCTTCAAATAGGTACTGGAATTAAATATAACGGGCTTATTATTTTCAAGGAAGTTATTGAAGGAATTAAAAATTATCTAACTGATGAGAATTATAGTAACCTGAACGAAATAATAGGGGCGGCTCACAAGGATTGAGGTGATTTGAATTGACAGCTGCTGAATATAATCGTCCACAAATGATTAGGGTATCAAAAGTGGAATCTGAAACGCCTCAAGTTAACACATTCTTTTTAGAATCATCTAAAATCAATATAAATGCAGAGCCGGGTCAATTTATTATGGCGTGGGTACCAGGGGTGGATGAAATTCCCCTAAGTGTATCTGAAGTTGAGCCAGCTTTCGCTATAACCGTTAAAAAAGTGGGTGACGCCACAAAAGCACTCTACTCTCTTAAAAAAGGAGATCGCGTTGGTATTCGTGGGCCCTATGGACATCCCTTTTCCCTAAAAGGTAAATATATCCTTATTGTGGGTGGGGGAATTGGAATGGCACCCCTGTTATTTTTAACTCGTGAATTGCGTAATAAAAAGAAAAATATTACTATTATCAATGGTGCAAAAACAGAATCGGACATTGTATTCTTATCAAAACTTCAACAACTTTCTGCTGAAGGAATTGAATGTATCTTTACCACTGATGATGGGTCCTTTGGAGAGCAGGGATTTGCAACTACCGTAGCTGCACAGAAGCTCAAAGAGCGCTCATTTGATTATGTCTATACTTGTGGACCAGAGGCAATGATGTGGGAGTTGTTTAAAACTACAGAAAATCTTAAAATCCCGCTGGAAGCTAGTCTCGAACGATTTATGAAGTGCGGACTTGGGATTTGTGGAAGTTGTTGTTTGGATCCTCTAGGTTATCGGGTTTGTGTTGAAGGGCCTGTCTTTTCTTCGGATTTACTACGAAAGATTTCAGACTTTGGAAAATACGAACGCACTCCTGATGGGAAAAAAGTAAAAATCTAATTTTTCATTAATATTTTATACTTCTCAAAACGTGGTGTTTAACATGGATGAAAAAATATTGGATGTTTTAAAAGATTTAACGTACATTAACGCAGTCATTGCTACAGAATTAATTCGAATCACTGAGAATACTGCAGTGATGGCAAATAAACCCGCGGAAAAAGTTGCTAAATGCGCTATTGAGCATGGTAAAATAAGTGAAAAAGTTATTCAATTGGCAGAGAAATATTCTAACCCCTCTCTCTTACAACCCCTTAAGGACCATGTATTAAAACATTAGTTAAACTAATAAATTGATTATTCATTTAGTTTGATACCGATGTTAGAACTTAGCGTGCCCGCTCGCGTCTGCCTTTTCGGTGAGGATATCGACTACATGGGTTTACATGTAATAACAGCAGGAATAAATCTCCGGATGCATATTCGGGGTGATTTTTCGAAGGATGATATGATTTCTATTTATTACAAAGACCTAGATGAACACGATAAGTTCTCCATTGAGAAAGTTGCATCATATCGTAAGAAACGTGATTATGTTCGAGCAGGTTTTAATGTCTTAAACCGGAAGGGTTACCAAATTTCTCAAGGTGTCACTGCTACCATTTGGAGTGATATTCCCATTGGGCGAGGATTGGCTAGCTCATCAGTTCTAACCATTATTTGGATTGCTTTTCTTAATGAATTATTTGGCTTCAAATTGACGAAAGCGGAAGTTGCAGAACTCGCTTACCAGTCCGAGGTGGTTGAAAATAATGAGTCAGGGGGAAACATGGACCACTATGCATGTGCTTTAGGATCTGGTATGCATATGGATTGCTCTACCAATGAAATAACTCCCATCAATTTAGATCATATAGCCGAATCTATTGTGATTGGGGACACTTTAATCATTAAGAAAGAACTCGTGCACACGGAACGAAAACGCAACATCATAGCGGGAATGGAATATTTCTCCAAGTTCATCCCCTTTGATATTAAAACTACGAAATGTGAAGAAATTGAATCTTATTTTTCTCAAATTCCAGCGGAACCTCTCAATCATGCACGGGCAATTCTCCGGCTTCGGGATATAACAGAGGAAGCCGAAAAGGAATTGAATAATGGTGTAGCAAACCATCAAAAGCTTGGGCAACTAATAGATGCCTTTCATCGAGAATTGGTTGGTGGATTTCATAATAGCACGGAGATGACCGAAAAAGTCATTGAAGTGGCTAAAAATGCGGGGGCTTTAGGTGGAAAAATCATTGGTTCTGGCTTTGGTGGTTGTGTTCTGCTGTATTGTCCTGGTAAACAAAAAGAAGTCTCCCAAGCCGTACAAGACTGCGGCGGGAAGCCCTATATCGTTCAAATTGATGAAGGCATCCGCGTGGAATTTAAAGAATAACCTTTTTATATTCTCCAAAATTTAAACCAATAAAGAAAGTCCGGGATCAAAGATGAGTGTTGAGAAACGTCGACGGCTGAAAAAGAAAGCTAAAGCTGCGAAAGCAAAAAACGCAAAGAAACGTAAAAAACAGCGCGCTAATCCCAAGAAAGATCTAACTCCTGAAGAAATCGAAGCTAAAAAACGCGCCCAACGCCTCGGTATGTTCGATAAAAAGAAGAAATCCTATAAACATATATAATCTTCCAACGACCTGACGGAAAGTAAATATATCGTTGATTAAATAAACAATAAATAATTCTTAATTTTGAATCTGCCAAAGAATAAACAATTAGGAAAGCTGTAAATGTTTCGAGACATCTGGATAATTGAAAAGTTGGGGGGACGTTGCCTCTTTCATCGAAGCTATGGTACATTGAAACTCGACCCCGATTTACTTTCCAGCTTCCTAACTGGGCTAAATGCATTCAGCGAGGCAGAGTTGGGCGACACGGGTATTGAAAGTATCGAAATGGGCAATATGAAATGGGTCTACATAAATTGGGAAGGAAAAGTCCTTGTTGTAGCGGCTGCTGATAAGCAGGCCGACACCGCTAGCTTAAATCATCAGCTGCATACTATTAACACTTTATTTTTAGGTACATATGAGATCGATCAAGACCCTGATTATTTTCGAAAATGGGGCGGCAATGTGACAGCTTTTGAAAAGTTTACCCCGAAATTAGATGAATTAATCCAGTCCTGGGTAGCAGTATCAAAAGTCACAGATATAGCGCAATTTATGAACCTCTTAGAGGTTTATCAACAGATTTTCCATGCGTTTGCTAAAGTCTTGCCAGCAATTAAGCCTGAAGGAAGAGAAAAATTAGCAACAAGAATGAATGCATTAGTACCTAAACTACCCCTAATTTTCCAAAATGTTTCTTATGGGAAAATAGGCTGGGACATCCTTTCAGTTCTTATAACTTCGAGTCAGTGCACCGAAGAAATGCTTCGTGATGGTCTTCGGTTTATTTTGGAGTCTTTCATTAAAGAAATGAAAGTGATATTCAAAGAGGAATTATTCTTTGAGATTGCAAAAAAATTGGTCTATCCGAAATTATTGGCAGATTGGATACGCATTCGCGAATTAGAAATTGACCAAGAATTAATTAAAATATTCCTATCTTAAAGCAGGATGGCATTAAATTTCTCAAATAATGATTCAACAATTGGACCTATAGAGCAATTCACGTCGGTTAACATATAATAATAATATGGAACCCCACCTTGACCTGCTAGTCCATCTCCAAGGATGTCGGAGATCTGTACCTTCACTCCTGGATTTGCCATGACGACGAGTTTGGGTTCTAAACCCGGAAGCGAGACGTAATTGTGCAGAATTTCTCTATCCTCGAGCCCATGGCCACGACTTCCTATGTTATTCAAATAAATTTCGACCTCATCTCGACCTATACCATACGAATAGAGTATGGAATTGTCGAATGATGTGATGAAAATACCCGCGACATCCTCAGGGTATTCTTTATGAATGATAGATTCACATGCTGAATCCAACGGCTCCTTCTTCTCATTAATTAGATTCCCTGCAATAGTATCCTGTAAAATATCATTAATAAACTGGAGCTCTTGGTCTGAGAGTTGCGGAACTTTACCAATCTTAATCATCTCTTCATATTGAGCTAAGGTTCCATAGAGCCAATCGATTTTATATTTCACCATTTCATGGAATTGGTAGGGATCAGCGAATATTAGAATCATATAAGCGCCGATAAAGGAATAGACCGCATCTATCCCGAAAAGGTCATCCGTATAGCCAGTTGGGTGCAGACGAATGAAAGAGATTTTCTGTTTAAAATTATTAGCAAAGCTGGAAACTGCTGCAAGAAACCCGCTGATTAAAATGGGACTTCCTTCTTGAAATCCGCTGAGTTTTTCAGACCACGTTTCCATAATCAAGGGGATTCCAGTGCTGCTTTGAATCGCAATTCCGAGTATTGCCATAAATTATCGTTCCATATTATATGTTCAATATATAAACAATTTACATATCTAATAATTTGCTATTAAACCATTCTCTAATCTTTCAACAAAATCACTAAGCATCTTCAGATGTAATAAGTATATTCTTTCGTGTCGCTCAATCGATCCACTTGAATAACTGAATCTGGAGATCTATTCCAAGAAATATTTAATTTAATTAACCTTCAAGGAATCCAAATTCAATAGCTTACTTATCTATGACGAACCTAAGTCACTATATAAAAGTTTAAATCATCATAATAAAACGAAAATTTGAATTTTCTTAGATTTGTAATATCTCAAACATCCAAATTCTCCTTGAGCTGGGCTCAAAGGCAATGATAAAGAAAATAATTAGACTCTTGTAACATTTAAATTTGAAAAACTTCATTTACAAGATAACTAGCGGTGCGTGGATCATGTCCGAAGAAACGGAAAAACCAGCGGATAGCGAAGTCGAAGCGATAGAAAATGATCGTGAAGCATTATATGCACAACATGATAAATGGAAAGCGGCTCTCCGATTCAATAATAACATGCAAGCGAATTATACCGACGAAATAACGAAGTGGCGCACCCTTCGCGACCAATTAAAAGAGGAAATTAAGGCAATTCGCGATGAAGCCCTTGCGGAGAAAGCCCTCCGTGATGAAATAAATGCAGAAGTTGCTCTGTTAAAGGAAGATCGGTCTGCTGCCAATACTCAAATTAAGGACATGAAGCAGAAACGGAATGAGGCTTGGGAAAATGTAAAGGCTATCCGGGCTCAGCTGAGAGAACTGATTAATGCTCAGCGAGAGGCACGACATCAATTAAAACCTGTCTACCCGATGATGAGACGGATCGAAGAAATCGACTGGAAAATTATGACAACAACAATGCCATTCAAGCAAGAAGAAGACTTGATGGATGAACTTGAAAAGATTTTAAGTGAAGTTTCCAAGCGACGGCAGGAAATCAACTATGATTTCGCAACCCTGAATTTTGAAGAAGCAAAACAACAAATTGATGAGTTTCGTGCAGCTGCACAACAATACCATGAATTAATGATCGAATCGGTTGAGGGGGGCGAAAAAATTCACGAACGAATTCTGAGTTTGGTGAAGAAAAGCGAGCCCCATCATCAAAAAATGATTGAACTATTTGCTCAAATTGACGAAATCCAGAAAGAAGAAGAGGCAGCTCATAATAAGATGATGGAGAATGTGAAAGAGCTGGAAATGCTCAGAACTGGACTGGATGAAATTTTCAAAGAACTCCGTGCCATTGAGAAAAAGTTAGCGTATTTTAGAGCCCAAAAAGCGATGGCAAAAGCAAAAATCCAAGAGGCGAAAGCAAAAGAAATCCTTGATAAAAAGACGGAAGAAGCTCTGGCTAAATACAAAGCTGGAAAGAAACTTGATATGCAGGAATTCACGCTCTTGATGAAAAAGGGATTGTTAGAGGATAAATGATTGCTTAACAAATGTCTTGTATTTCTCCAAATGGTTTAGCCAAAATCTTTTTATGCTTCGTTCTCGATATGCTATCCTACATCCATCAATTAACTGAAGGAAGTGCAGCTGACGAAGCGAATCAAATTATTTGTGGTTATTCTTTTTATTATTTGTATTTCCACAAATACTTATCATTCTCAAAACCAAAGCATATTTACCAGATCAAATTCCTTTGAAAGCTTGGCAGGGGATGATTATCTTCTTTTTGTTGATGGAAACGCGGATTTAGCTCTTTATTCGAGTGGAGGAAATGGATCCATCACCAATCCCTATATTATCTTTGAGAACGTAACCATTGATGGAAGTGGGATGTTTAGTCATGGTATCCGGATTCAACATACAACTGCGCACTTCATCATTCGAAATTGTATAGTCCGGAATATGGACATAGCATACCATGGCATTACTCTCGATAATGTGACAAATGGCGTAATTACTAACTGCACCGTCAATAACAATCAATATGGAATATTTTTACTGGAGACTAACTTTACAGATATTATAAATAACACCCTAATAGATAATAGTTGGAGTGCAATTTACATATGGGGGTCCAATAATAACACCATAAGTGATAATCGTCTCGATAGTGATTATTTCGATGGCATCACCCTTTATGGGTCTAATAACAACTCAATAATCCAAAATTCAGATGATGATATTAGAATTTCCGCATCACATTTTAACTCATTCATTAATAATAGTATAGTTCTTAATGGGAACGGAATAGCAATCAATATAATTGATTCAAATAACAATACTCTAATAAACAATACATGTAATGACGCCTGGAGAGGAATTTGGTTAGAGAACTCCAATAACAATACCCTAATTCTTAACACCGCCTATAATAACTCTCAGTATGGACTTTATTTAGAAAATTCGAATAATAATCAACTTCTAAATAACACCATTCAGGAGAGTGGTGATCAGGGTGTTTATTTTTTATCTTCAGCGGATAATACCCTTTCATTTAACTATATTGTAAACAATGATTTGTACGGTTATTATTTAGAATTTTCTGATTTTAATTTAATCGCATCAAACATTGTTATTCATAATCTTGGAGGAGATTATTATATATGGGGTTGTACGGGCAATATATTCCAAAATAATATTTACTCGGACTTCATTCCGGTATGGAGCAATCCAATTATTTTTCCAGCTGCTTCAAACATATATTCACCCAGTTTAACTATTAATTTTAATATCACATGGCAAGATGATTTTGGCATTGATACGATTATTTTGGGGTTTAACGGCACTGCCAACACAGTTACCACCCATACTGGGAATGAATATTACTATTCTTTAACTGATTTGCCCGTGGGAAATTACCAATATGCGTGGTATGCCAACGATACTTGGGACCAGTGGAACTCATCCAATATCTACTGGTGTAACATTACTCGGGCCTCACCTACGCTCCAGTTACTTTTGAATGGTACTGATGGGAATTACACTGCTCCTGCGGGAAGTGGCATTAATATCACCGCAATCTTGGATGTACCGCGCCCCCTCTTAATCTATAATGATTCCAGTTTATTAACAACCCAATCGATCTCCGAGTGGGTCTTCTCAAGCGTGGGGGTTTTCCGCATCCGAGCGATTGCGGCGGGAGATGTGAACTATACGGGCGAAATAGTTGATCATTATCTAAACGTGACCGATGAAACGCCGCCTCAGCTGATTAATACCTCCACGAATCCCGTATCCCCAGCTGTGTATGGTCCGGGGGCTACCTATCAATTCTATGCGATATGGACTGACCTAAGCGGGATTGAAACTGTGATATTAGAATTTGACAATCAGAACTATACAGTTACATCACACATCGGGAACCTCTATTTTTATGGAATTCAAGATTTAGCTGTCGGGAATTACCAATACACTTGGTTCGCGAAAGATACCTGGGGCAATTGGAACAAAAGTGCCGTATTTTGGTACAATATTACACCTGCCTTACCCAATCTCCGCCTCTTCTTGAATGGAACCGAGGGTGATTATACCGCACCTGAGGGTAGCATCATCAATATTACCGTATCAACTGATGCTCCGACCTCTTTCAGTATCTATAATAATTCAGCTTTCTTAACAAACTCTCAGAAGTCGTATTGGAATTTTTCAAATATAGGGGTGTTTCAAATCCAGGTCAATTCCACCTCAAATCAGAATTATACAGCATACTCCTTCCAATATTCCTTAAATATGACTGATAAAAACTTACCTCAAGTTAGTAATGTTGTCACCTCTCCCACATCTCCCGTGGTATATAGTCCAGGGGCGAGCTATCAGTTCAACGCCACTTGGACTGATGCGAGTGGAATTGGTGCTGTTTATTTAAGATTTAACTTCACGAGCTACCTCGTTTCAACCAATCAGAGCGATGAATATTATTATACACTTCAGGATTTACCGGCTGGAAATTACCTGTACAAATGGATAGCGAGTGATACGCTGGGCAACTGGAGCCTAAGCAACTGGTACTGGTTTATTATTACCCCCGCAACATCCAATATTCGCCTCTTCCTGAATGGTACTGAAGGCAATTATATGACCGATGCTGGAAACATTATTAATATCACCACTACCTTAGATACTCCGCTTTCCTTTTTGATCTATAATAATTCAGATTTCCTAACTAACCAATCCACTTCGGAATGGAATTTCACCAGTGTTGGTGTATTCCGAATACGAGCCTTGGCTCTTGGGAATGAAAATTACACGGGTGATTTAATTGACTACTACCTAAATATAACTGATGCATATTTACCCCAGGTCAGTAATATCCTCACGTCTCCATTCTCCCCCGTTATATATAGTTCAGGGGCAAATTATCAATTCAACGCGACATGGACTGACGAAAGCGGGATAGATACTGTATTCTTACGCTTTAATTTAACGAATTATCAAGTAAATACTAAGGTTGGGGATGAATACTTCTATTCTCTATCGGATTTGCCAGTTGGCAACTATCAATTTCGTTGGTGGGCGAATGATTCATGGAATAATGGGCGCTTCAGTAATTGGTATTGGTTTAATATCACCCGCGCTTATCCCAATCTGCACTTACTTTTGAATAGCACAGAAGGTAATTACACCACTTCCACTTGGAGTATCATAAACATCACCGTGGCTAATGATTTACCGCTGATAGTAGCAGTATTTAATGAATCTAACTTCCTAACAAATTCTGTATTCTCAGAATGGAACTTCACCCATATTGGAATTTATCGGATTAGTGTAGTAGTTGGGGGAAATGAGAATTACACCGGTGGACTAATAGACTATTATCTGAATATGACTGATGGATATTCCCCACAATTCATCGGTCGCGCTACAAATCCCCTCTCTCCGGCGATCTATAGCCCTGGTGCCATGTATCAATTCAATGCAACGGTGATAGATGAGACTGGCATCGATCAGGTTGTCCTTCAAATCGCTGGTAGTAATTACATAGTAACTTCTCACAATGGGGATGAATATTATTATACACTTACGGATTTACCAGCCGTAGATTATCAATACCGTTGGTTCGCTAATGATACCTTTGGTAATCTACGGATGAGCCGGATCTTTTGGTTTAATGTGACGCGGGCGACTCCCACGCATCGCTTATATCTTAACAGTACCGAAGGGACTTACAGGGCATTACCCGCAGGGCTCATCAACATAACTATCACCCTCGATGGTCCCGGGACCATCAACGTCTTTAATAGTTCTGTTTTTCTAACCACGAACTTTCAATCGGAATGGATGTTCTTGCATCCCGGGGCTTTTGTAATTACCTCCATCGCTACTGGCAATCAGAATTACACCCCGTCAATTGCGGTTGCTATCCTGAATATGACTTATGACATGTTACCACAAATTAGTAATATCGTAAATCCCTCCAGTCCCGTTGAATATAGTCCTGATGGTGTATATCAGTTTAATGCGACCTGGACGGCCGATTTTGGGATAGATACGGTCCTTTTTGAATTGAATGGCATAAATTATACTGTTTCAAATCAAACAGGTGATGTATATTCAACCCTATTCTCGGACTTACCTGCGGGCCTACATCAATTTCGTTGGGTGGCAAATGATTCGAAAAATAACTGGGTTACTAGTTTGTATTTTTATCTTGAAATTCAAGAACCCATCGATTGGTTATTAATCATCCTCATCGTGGTAATTGCTTCAGTGGGATCGGTAGCATCAGTCGTTGTAGGGATTCGATTGAGACGGCAAGCTCACCAATTTAGACCACCTAAGAAGAAACCTGCTGAAAATGTTTGTGGTTCTCATGGAGATGTTATAGAAGGAGCTAGATATATATGCCACGCCTGTGGGGTATCCTATTGTCCTACTTGTGCCTTTGAACTCATGAGTACGAAAAAGAACTGCCGATATTGTAATACTCCCCCTAATTATTACGCTATGAAACATCTGCTACGACAAACCCTACCTATAGATGAAGAATCGAAACTCCCTAAATTGGATAAAAAAGAAGAACGTACAAAATTGGAAGGTAAAAAATATTATAAACAGAAGCATGTTGAACTTTCCCAATTAATAGAAGAAAGGAATAAGATTCCACTGGAAGAGAAAGATTCCACTAAAAGTATGGAAAAAGAACCTAAAGATAACTTCTATAAAATAAAAAGAAAACAATTCCAGAAAAAAGAAAATAACGAAAAGGGTGTTAATTAATGTCTCCTAAGAAAAAAGATAATGGATTTCCTCCACATATAGAAGGATTTATTCCAAAAAACGTCCCTGAATTTATTGATGAGGGAAATTATATTGAAAATATAATGATTGCTTTAGAAGAGAATCATAATGTACTGATCATTGGGCCAACAGGGACTGGAAAGACGCACATCATTCGATATATTGCACAGGAGCTCGAGCTCCCAATGTTGGAAGTCAGCTTTACTCTAGGGACCGATACGACTGATCTCATTGGTCGATACGAATTAAAGGCAGGAAAAACTGAATGGGTTTATGGTCCCCTACCGCAGGCTATGAAGTATGGGACAATTTTCTATGCTGATGAAATCAACATGGCTCGTCCTGACATTGTATCTCGTCTTCACGGTTGCCTGGATGATCGCAGATCCATTGTAGTCTCAGAACATGAGGAGGAATTAATTACCGCACACCATCGGTATCGCTTCATAGGCGCTATGAATCCCGTTGAACTTGGGTATGCAGGTACTAGACCACTGAGTCCAGCACTTAAAAGGCGTTTTGAAGAGATAATTTATATTAATTATCCCAAGAAAGAAACTGAATTACGTATTCTTAAAACCCGCCAAAAATTAAAAGATGAAAATATTTTAGAGAAACTAATTAACGTCGCAAACCAAGCGAGACGGGCCAATGAGGAAGGAATTGTAGCCACACCACCAACTCCTGGAAATCTAATTGCTTGGGCTACATTAATTGGTCGTGACTTATCTCCTATTGATGCAGCTGAGAGAACAATTGTACATCAAACGAGCGATAGCATGGACTCTCGCGAATATATACGAAATATAGTAAAAAATGTATTTAAAGCGTAAGGGACTGGTTTTTACTCATGGTCATGACTGAAGACCTTAGCCAGCTCATTCCCAAACAACGGGATGCAAAGCTTCAATTAATTGAAATGCTCTTTAATACAGAGATTAAGAATCGATTAGATTCAATTCCCGAACCCTTCCATACCTATTATCAAAAAGTTAAAAAATGGAACGCTCTCTATCCCGATACCGATTTCGATAAATTTTCTATTCCAACCGGTCTTCAATCCTCGATTAATAATGTAAAAACCAAAATTTCTCAATTGAAGATTGGTGGATTAAAAGAGCAATATGGTTTCTCCTCGGGATCAAAGTTCAAATTGGATGTGGTAATACAAGCCATTGCTTCAGGAAGAGGCTTGACGAGTAAATCACGCCCCTTTATAAGAGTCTCATCCGATATTCAACACAGCGTAACACTACTAATTGATTTTAGCTCAAGTATGAAACCAAAGTTTAAAAATGTGAGAGAGTCAGTCTATATTTTTGCAGAGGTATTAGAACGTCTGCGTATTCCTTTTGCCATATACGGCTTCAGTGAGAAATTTTGGATAATTAAACATTTCTCGAATAAATGGAACATTAAAAGCAAATCTCGCCTTTTCGTGCTTAATCCTAGCGGCATGTCTCCAGCAGGACTTGCTATAGACATTGCAGCAAGTATGACGCAGAAAGTCAGCGAGAAAGGTAAAATTATGTTTGTAATTACAGATGGCCTTTTTGACGATCGTAAATTGGCAAAATTAGCTTTAAAATCCGTCAGGAAGGCAGGAATTATAGTAATCGGCATCTCCACTTGTTTGGATATCAGTGATATCTTTCCTATTACTATAACCGCGACTGAAAATTTGAACGAAATTTGGGCAAAGGATTCTTTCATGCGATTATATTCAAAACAATTTCAATCTGATTATTAATTAGGTGAGGTAGTATGAGTCAAAATTTGGAGCGTTTGGTTAAAAAAACCTTTAAAGAATATATCTCTGATTTTATAAAAAAAATAGAGAGCTCACGGAGCAATTTAAAGACGTATTTAACTAAATTGGATAAAGAAACATTCCAAAATGTTGCAAATCATTATAATTCTCTGAATAATTCATATCAAGAAAGTAAAGATATCTTAAACAATTTTATAATTATGATTTTTAGTGAGATAACGTCCACTTACGAGACTAATTTTCAGATTGTTCAACAACAACTAAACTTCCTTTATGAAAATGTAGTTAGTCAATTTATTAAATCCTCTAAACAATTTGAAGAGTCATTAAATGGGTTAAAAACCGATTTCAATTATGAGCTGAAGAAATTTTCTCACGATCTTGGCAATTATTTTAGTCAATTCAAACAAGAGAGGGATAATTTGACCGATGTGCTGGTTGAAAACATCCAAACCCACATCGAGATTAGTGAGATGCAAGTTTTTTCAAACGTTATTAAAGTACTAGACACGTTCACTGTAGAATTCAGTAAAGAGTCTGAGAACATCAGTCAAGAAATCCAAGAAAAATTCAAGGTGTCGGTTGATAAATTTGAGAAAGATCTGAACTCGTTCAATCAGAAGATTCAAGGTAATTTCTCGAAATTCCTAAGTGCACATGAAGAAAAAATCACTAAAATCAAGGATAAAATTGAAGAAAACCTTAACCTAATTCTTGAGGATCAGACCAAATTATATGAAAAATATAAAATTGCTTATATCGAGGCGTTCTCGTCTGAAACCGGAGAGGTAAATCAAGAAATCGAAAGAATTCAAAAGGAGATTTCTGAAAAACATGATAATTATACAGAGGAACTAGATAAACTTTCAAATAATAATCAGAAAATATTCAAAGGTATCACTGAATCTATCTCAAAATCTGAAGGATATTTGAGAACAATGCTCGAAAATGAATCACCCACTGATCCTGAAGCTTTTAGGAAAGAAATTGGAACCGTTCTTAATACTCTGAATAATCTTAAAAAACAAAACCAAAATTTTCAAAAAGATCTCGATAAAACTACTAAAAATAATCTTCAGGGTCTGTTGAAGGACAAAGAATCACTAGATGAAACTCTGGATAAGATACCCAACAAATTAGAAACAGTATTTGCCGAAACAAATCAAGGCTTAGACAAAGAGATAACCTCTAAACTGAAGGAAGTCGAATCAAACATCAATAAAATGCGTTCAAAAACAGGATTATTTGGAAATTTAGATGAGCAAAATAAGGCCTTTCGTTCAATTGCTAAAGATATATCTGATACTTACACAAAAATGAAAAAAACTTACGACAAAGCTCTTACGAATAGCTTAAAGGATTTGACTTCCTCGATTAAAACTTCTTTATATACTATCGATAAACGCCTCAAAGATGACATGGTTGTTTTTTACAAAAATTTTGAAGATTACATGTCATCAACAATTATAACGATGAAAGAGGTCTCATCTGAAATCCTTTCCAGCAGTCCAGAGCTTTCACAAATAACCCTCCCTGAAATTGATGATGCCTTTAAGAATTTAATTTCACTCTTTGAAACACATTTGAAAGATTCCAAGGAAAGATATAGAGAACTCATCCAAGTCCATCATAATTCGCTGATTCCAGTCATAGAATCCTTTGAAAAGGATACAAACGAAAATATATCTTTGTTCGAGAGCAATCAAGAAAAAATCTTCCAACAAAATCAAATACAACATAATCAAATCTTCAAAATTCTTCAAGAATCCTATAAATCTCAATTTTCTGAATTTGAAGATAGGATAAACCAAGATTTAACTTCACTTCTAAATGCAAACCAGGAACTTATTAGCCGAATAATGATTAAATCCGCCAAAACGAGTAGTGAATTCAACGAACAAGCTGAAAAGCACTCGAAAGTAAGTGAGGATTTAGTCAATGAGTTCTTTAAAAAACTGGAAACCGTCGTTATTAATTCAGGTTTAGACTTCCAACATGTATCTGATCAAATCAAAAACCAAATACTCAAACAAATTTCTAAAAACTTATAAGGATTAGGTTTATGGGACTCCCCATAACTCTACCCCCTACTATCATATGCCAATCAGGGTATGATATGAATATACTCAAAAGAAATTATCTTTTTCTTCGATATATATCCCTCTTCAATACTTTAATGCCAAATTATAAAAGAATCTCGTAGCTAACATCAAATTATCAATTGATATGCGTTCGTTGTAACCATGGGGAAGCGCAGAAAACTCTTGGGCGCTCATCTCTCCCAATTTCATGGGGACAAAACCATATGCTTCAATCCCTTTCTTCCGAAAATGCAACATATCAGTCGATCCTGGAGAAAGGATCGGTACTAATTTTGCTCCTGGATCAATGGTACCAATGGTTTCCTCTATTTTATGATAAAAATCGGTTCCTGGGGGTGTATACCCCCCTGGCTGATCTGCAATTGAAAAAAGTTCCACCTCTTTAAATAATTTCTTTCCGAGAATCTTCTCTAATTCTTTGTATAGATCATTTCTATCGAATCCGGGAAGAAGTCTGACATCTAATTTAGCTTCGCAGAGCCCCGGAATGTTATTCACTTTCTTTCCTGACTCAAGAACTGTTACTGTTATATTGTTCTGTACTAAAGGGAGGATTACATTGTCAATCTCCTGTTTTATGACCTTCTTCGCTAGCCAAACCCCTAACCTCATGAATCTTTTTGACATAAAAATCCGATTGGTAAGCCAAGCCGCTGGTAAATCCATGGCTTTGACCGTTTCCTTAAAAAGGTCTTGAACAATTATGGGGGGTTTACGCTTGGCAATTTTCTCAATAACCTTCGTCATTTTAACGATTGCCATATCTTTAGATGGTCCGGGCATACTTCCATGGCCCGCTGATCCCCGTGTCCGCACTCTTGTCCAATAAACTCCTTTTTCGGCAACTTGAATTACATAATGAGGGACTTTCATAGGTAATTCTGGACCGCCACCTTCTGTCACCACATGATCCGTTTTTATAAGATCAAATTTATTCTCTAAAATCCACCTTGGTCCATAGTACCCTCCCGATTCCTCATCAGCCGTGGCTGCGAAGACGATATCCCCTTTTGGTTTAATCCCTTTTCTATGGAAATCGGTAAAAACCATGAGTTGTGGTGCCGTAATGCCTTTACAATCGAGCGTACCCCTTCCCCAAATATATCCATCATCCTTGAATTCTCCAGAAAATGGTGGCACATCCCATTTTTCGAGGTCTTGGGACGGAACAACATCTAAATGCGAAAGAATTAATAACGAGGGAGCAGAACTGTCCGTTCCTTTTAATCTTGAAATGACATTACCTCTTCCAGGTTCGCTTTCAACAACATCCGAGTCAATACCTTCTTTTGAAAGGAAGCTATGAATCCACTCCGCCGCTTTTATTTCATTTCCTGGCGGACTCGTCGTATCAATTCTCACTAGGTCCTGCAACACTCTAATAGTTTCTTCTGCAAAGGATTTCTCGAAATTATATAGTTCTACTTCGTTAAGGTTCATTTCAATTTCTCCAATCTACTTACCAGTTCTTTAGTTACACTTAATTATCCAATTCTTTAATAAAGGTACTTTCGCTGAAAAGTGAAAATAACTCTATCCATAAATTTGGACAAACTTAGACAGCTTGTCCTAGCCCGTCGATAGAGGCAACGGGGGGGATTCGACCTGCTGTTGCAGGAGTAAGGCGCCCACACGGGCGCTATTGGAATGGCGACCACCGTGGTAGTCGCAGCTGGGGTCTGTACAGACAAAGTCGTGGTAGGGAATGTTTTTCGCCCGGGTCCGCTTCTTGCCCCGTCCTTGTGCGAGATGCTCCGAACACACCTGGCTGGTATAAGGGGACACCACCCGTGTTTCTTGATACTTTGGAAGGTACCCTTGCGCTTGGAGGTCCGCGGCCCACTTGGTGAAGCACTCGTACAAGCCTTTCCGCAATGGCATGTAGGTGATCTCAGTCGGGAGCTGCCCGCGCTTACCGCGTGGCGTCAGGCCCTGGATACCATCCCACGAAGCGTATGCCGCCTCCGTCCGATAGAGCCCGTAGAGATACACCATGAGGGTTTGTGCTTCTTTGAAGTCTTTCATGACTCGCTGGCGCCGGCGGTGCAGGCACGACAGCTGTTCCTTCCACCGTCCTTGTTGCTTCGGCGTCCCCTTGCCTAGGTCCAACTTCCGCTGGATGTTAGGGATCTCCTGCTTGCGGATCCGTTCCAACCGGTCCCGGGCATTCTTGAATGATTCCATGA